>JAOASE010000004.1 GCA_025210155.1 Alphaproteobacteria bacterium
TATAATGAGGATATCTTAAGACTTCGGGAAGTCGCTCAGTCTGGTAGAGTACTACGTTTGGGACGTAGGTGTCGCAGGTTCAAATCCTGTCTTCCCGACCATTTGAAAAAGATTCATAATCCTTCAGTTCGTTGAAGGGTTTTTTTATGGAAAAACAAAGACTTCCGTGTTCTAAATGCAAGTTCCAAAGTAAATAATTGATAATAGCCCTTTTTTTAGGCACTTCGGAACTATTAAATAAGCTATAAGCCTTAGACATTAGCAAAACTAAGCCTTCTAGTGTCTTTTTAGACTCATCATCTGCACTAGTATAATCTTGTATTCTGTCTTCTATTTCATTCTTTCTAGTATTTAAAGCTAGTATCCTTTTGTCTAGCATATCTGTTGTAATACTATTAGTTTCAGAAAATGCATCAAGTAGCTTTGATATTTTTCCATCTATAGAATGATATTCTTTGCTTAAGGTATTTATAGCTTGTTTTGAAAATTCTTCTTGCTTGTTTTGAAATTGATTAAGGCTTTCTATTATTCCATCTAATACATCTTGGGGCATTTGAAATGATTTAAATAAATCGTTTATTTGCTCTAAGAACACCTCTTCTCTAATAGGCTTTTGAATACAATTTCCTTTAGCGTGAGAACAAGTTAAATATATATATGTTTTACCGCTTGGCTTAACTTTCTTAATAGGAGTAAGTAAACAACCACAAGAACACCTTACAAGCCCTTTAAATGGGCTAAATTCTTCTTTGACCTTCTTATTATCTATCTTTCCTTTATATGTGCCTTGCTTATCTAAAACTTGCTGGCACTTATCGAATAAAGCTTTTGAAATTATAGCTCCGTGAATATGAGAATATAGCTCGCCTTTAACTTTCATAACTCCATAATAAAAAGGATTCTTTATCATAGTATGAAGTTGAGATTTTGAAATATCTTTATTATTAGAAGTTTTTAAACCTAGCTCTTTTGTTATTGGCTTAAGCTCTTCTAGTGAATAAAGTCCTTTTGAATATTCTTCAAATAGCTTTCTTATAATAAAGGCTTTGTTTTCATCTATAACTACAATAGCTTTGTTGTTATCGTCTCGTTTGTTAAGATAACCTATAGGAGCTTTTGATAACCAAACCCCCTGCTCTCTAAGATACTTTCCTGACCTTTTAACATTTTCAGACAATTGAGCTACATAAGATTCTGATATCATTGTTTGAAAATTCCAAATCATAAAATCATTAGCAGTAGATTCTTTATCTATAATTTTGTTTTCTCTTATAAAATGAAGCTCTATATCGCCTTTTTGAATTGGCTCTTTAAGTAAAACTGTTTCTTTAAAACTTCGTTGAAGCCTATCAACTGTATTAACTAATATAGCAATAGGTTTTTCTTTTTGAGATAAAGCAAAATCAAGCATTTCATTGAATTCTTTTCTTTCGCCTTTTGTTGAACTTTCAGTAATTTCATATTCTTTGACAACATTCAATGCTTTCTTAGTTGCATATTTCCTAAGAGTATCTAATTGAGCTTCAATAGAAGCCCCTTCCTCTTGTTCTTTAGAACTCACTCTTGTAAATATTACAGCCTTTTTCATTCTATTGCCTTAATTTAACTTTATTAAATTGTTTTAGATTGAGCAATATCTATTAACATATTTTTTAAATCAATACCTGTTTCATTTTTAATAAATTCCCAAGCATCATCTCCAAAATAATATTTACCACCTAAACCAGTATATATCGTTTTTATTGTATCTTGAATTTTTATTGCTTGAGATCTGTTTGGATAAAAAAACATAATCCTAATAGGAATATAACCATGAGACTTAATACACTTAGCCCTAGTATGTTCTTTTGTAATATGATCTCCATCAGTCGTAGCATCTCTCCACTTAATTTCATACGCATGATTATCTACAAGACAATCTATTTCAAATTTTTTTGGTCTATTCCCTTGATTATTTTCTACCTTTTCTTTTTCTTTGGCATCTCTGAACTTTTCTTTAAAACACTCTATTGTTATGTCTTCTAGGAAACTTCCTGCATATTTGTATAAAAACCTTCCTTTATTTTGATATAAATCAATTTTATACCCTTCTTCTTCAGAAATTCCTAAAACTTGATAAATTAAATAATGATCTAAATTATCATTTTTCATTTCCTCTTCTCTGTTATGCATTTTTTCTTTTAGCTTATCACTATAAGATTGCGATATAGATATTATCTTTTCTCTAAAATTATTCATTATTTTCAACCTCTCCTATTATTACTATAGCCTTTCTATCTATTTTTTTCTTCTCTGTTGATTGTTCTAATTTCTTAAAAGACTTTTCGAAACTTTCTCCATCATCTTTTATTTTAATCGCAATCAAACCATCTTCTGAGTTTAAAAAACCATCAATACCTGAATTCCTATGAACTATATGTCCTGATAAATTACTTATTATATTTCTTTTATTTATATTATTATCTTCTTTAAATTCAAAAGAATTTTGTTTATTATTAGAAGCCTTACATAGCTGACTTTCTGTTTTTATAGGGTTTTTTAACCTCTTATCAGATAAATCAATTGCATCTTGAGACATATCTATCCCTATATAATTTCTGTTTAATATTTTAGATGCTACCAAAGTAGTTCCACTCCCACAGAATGGATCAAGAATAACATCTCCTTCTTCAGAGCATAACTCTATTATTTTTTCTAATAAATGGATAGGCTTCTGAGTTGGATAATTAACTCTTTCTTTGGCTTTTGGGTTAAGAAATGGAATATCCCAAACATCTCCTAAAGGGACTCCATTTTTCTTTTTTGCTATTTCCTCCGAATATATAACTTTATTATCCTTATCTCTCATTCTATTATTTAATATTTGATCAACATTTGTAGTTTCTGAATATCCCTTATATTGCTTAAAGAATTTGTATTTATTTGTTTTTGAATAAAAGAATATTGTTTGATGATTATTTATTAGTCCTTTTTTTGAATTTGACCATTTCTTGTAATTCCATATTATTTCATTCCTAAAATTATTATATCCAAATATATTATCTAATAATACTTTTATATAGTGAGAAGCATTATTATCACAATGAATAAATATACTACCTGTATCTTTTAATATATCTTTCATCTTTTTAATTCTAATTTCTAAAAAATCAATATATTCTGATATGTCCTCCCAAGAATCATTGAACTTATACTCAATATTATCTCTTTTAACCTTGTATTCTTTTTGAGAAAAAAATGGTGGATCTAAATAAATTAGATCTATAGAATTTTTTTCAATCTTATCCATAATATTAAAACAATCTCCTAGAAATAATTTATTAACATTTTTCAACTTTACAACCTTTCCTTATAATTATCTAATTTTAGTGAATTCATACTTTGAATTTTTGATTTTACATCCTTGAAAGTATTATATAGATAATTGTTCTTGAAATCAATCTTTTCTATATCTTTTTTTATTCTGTTATAAGTCTTATCTAAGCCCTTGTAATTCCTTATCCCTTCCTCTTTTATCAAGCTTAAAGCTCCTAAACATTTAATAGCTTTACTATGATTTAAACCGTGATTTAGAAGCTTTTGATATAAAACCTTACTTTCATCTTCTGCTAATACTACCACCGCAAGAGATGGATTTATATATTTATCCCAAAAATTAGTTAAAATCCTTTTTGCTATTACCTTATTAAAAAGCTGATTTATCTGTATAGATTGTGGATTTAAGCCATTATCTCTTAAAGCTTTCCGTATAAGGGTTTTATTATTAAGCCTTACTTCAATTCTCAGCACTTGTAAACAATCTAATTGTGATTTAGAGAATAAGTCTCTTTGAGGATAGTTATCGCCTTCTAAAGCCTTTTTATCGCTTATTTTAGATTGTTGCAAATCCTTAACCTTATCGTAGAAAGTTAATTCATAGCTATTTGTTCTGAACTTTATACTATGCCCTTCATTTCTAAAGTCTGTTTGGTTGCTATCAAGTTTTTTAGATATATCCATTTTAGCTATTGATTTTGTTATTAGACTCACAGGACAATTATCAAGTATTATGTTTTTTCCAAAGTGAATAGCTACAAGGTCGGAAGTTTTTAAAGCTTCTTTTGTAGTTTCTACATACATAGATTTTAAAGCCTTATGAAGTTTATCTATCACTTCTTTAAAGTCTGTATTTTCTAGCTCGTCGAAGTTATTTCCATATAACAACTTAGGAGCTGAGAATTGTACCTTTAAACCTATATTATAACCTTTACCGTCTTTCATAAGTTTCTTTGAAAGAGTTAATTGAGGCTTATATATACCTTCTTTCTTATCTCTAGCACTAGCATTTTGATAACATTCATAATGACCTTGTGAAAGTTTATAGTAAGGATATTCAAATATTCCTCTTGCCGATGGATTGAAAGCTTCGTATTCTGTTATTTTGAAATCTGTTTCTTTCAGAAATATTGTTATTGTATCTATCATTATCTTGATTCCTTTAGTTTGTTAAATATTGTTGTTTCTATTATTGAGCTTGTTTCTCTGTTTATAGGGTATAAAATGCTATGATTTTGTTTTTGTGGGTATGTTATCCTATAACCACCGCTAAGCTTTTTATGAATTCCTATTGATGAGATATACAGGCTGTTATCTATTATTAGATTTGCAAAGCCTATAAGTCCGCTTCTTTCAGTTATGAAATCTATATTACACTCTGTTATTTTCATTACCTTGCTCCTTCTTTAGTTGTTTTTGTCTTTCATCTTCTTCATATAGCAATAGAATAACACCCATCAAATTATCACAAGCTCCTTGAAGCTCTTCATTTGATAGTTGGTTATCGTAAAGCCTGCCTATTGCAGTATGTAAAGATTCGTTTGCCATATCTAAAATATATGACTTTAAAATTAAAATTCCCTAGGAATAGCAAGGGATAGCTGAAGAATAGCAGTTGCTTGAGAATTTAAAAGCAGATTGTTTGGATATTTAAAAGCGTTTACTGTATAGATAAAACATCTTCTTCAATATCTTGTTGATTAAACGTGTTTTTAAATACAATGCTGTTAGACTGCAATGTCGGGAATAATATTTTCATAAGAGCTGTATTTTTATTGAAGATGTTTCTTATAACTTGGTCTAATCTATCTAATTTTGTAAAGCTTACATCTTCTCTAGAAATCTTTTTATTGGGGTTTTCAAATACATATTCAAAAACCTCTCTTTGTTTTCCTTCATTAAGCTTTTTGATTCTGCTTTCAATTACTCCATCTGAAAGAAAGATAGTATTATTTTTATATAAGATATTATATGTTTTAATAACTTCTATCTCTTTTGAATTTTCTTCTATATTTTCAATTCCTTTGCAAAACTGATTATAAAAATCATCAAAATCTTGTTTTAGAAGAATTACTAATTTATCGATTTTAACCACCTCCAATAACATTGGGGTATTATTTATTTCAAGATTTTCATCAGAACTTATATCTTTTAAAACAATAATATCAAGGCTTTTTAACTTTAATAAGAAATTAGCTATATTATCTGGAGATAGGTCTTTTTTAAAAACAAAATCTAAGCCTTTTAATTTAAAGGCTTCTCCTAAGTTTTTATCTCTTTCGTCTTTTAGGAAATTTAATATAGGCAAATATAAGCTTCTTATTTTAATACTGGAGTTTTCTATTAAATCATATCTTTTTAGAGAGCCTGTCTTTTTAAAGTGCTGAAAGTTAATATACTTTTTTATGATTTCCTTATATTTTAAATCGAAAAGACCTGTTTTTTTTATCTTGCAATAATATGAAGGATTAACAAACTTCCAATCCTGCTCTTTTTTTATCATAGAATAATCTGTTGCCATTTTATTTATTACAAGCTGAACATCTTGCTTTGGAACATCGCTCCAATAAGAGTTCCAGAAATCTATAGTTGAGCCTTCTGGAGCAAGCTCAAATAATTCATTTACCTTATTTGCTATATGGTATATTTTTTCTTCTGAATTTAACATCGAATTACTACCTTTCTTAAATTACAACTTTATAATAAACTTTAGAATACAAATAGAACAAATTCAAGAATAAAAGTTCTTGAAATAATTATACATTCTGATACCATTTTTAGAAATTAAAAGGAAAAAAAATTATGGATTACTCTAAATCAAAATTAGATAAGATAGCTTCTAAGATAAGACATAAAAAAGATTTAACAAAAGCAGAATCTTTAATATTTGAAGATTTTCGAAAAAATCATTCTAAAATACTAAATTCCTTTCAAACTTTAATAAGACGAAAATTAGATAGACCAAAGTGGAAAACTGTTATCTTTGCTCAAAGATTAAAAAAAAGAAATACTATTTTTGATAAAATATCACATAGACATAATGGAATGGATTTGTTAAGAATGAATGATATTGCAGGTTGTAGGTTAATATTCAATAACATTCAAGAATTAAACACTTTTAGACAAGTTATACTAGACACAAACAATAGAAGCTATAAAAGATGTAATGAGTTAGATAAATATGATTATATTCAAAAGCCTAGAGATACTGGATATAGAGGAATCCATGATATTTATGAAGAAATAACAGAAAATAACATAAAGCTTAAAATTGAAATACAATATAGGACTAAAGTTCAACATTACTGGGCTACCGCTTGTGAGATTTGGGATTCAAATTTTAATAAAAGAAGTAAATTTGGAGAAGGAAATAAAGGAGAAAAGCTTTTCTTTAAATTGATTTCAGATTTTCTAAACTATTCCTTTGATGAAGAAGATTACTGCCCTAAAAAAAATCTAAGGATATTTAAAAGAATTGTAAAATTAAAAAAATCTATAACATATTTGACACGTTTAAGAACTATTGAGAAAATTAAGATTGATAAAAAAATTAAAAAAAATATATTATTTAATAATTTCTTACTAGATAAATGGTCTTTAGATTTAAAAATAGAACAAATAAAACAACAAAAATTTAATGACAAATCTATAAACACATATAATGATTTAGAAAAATCTTCCGAATATAGCGATATAGTTTTAGTTATGACCGAGGGAAAAGACCTTAATAGAGCTTACAATAACTATTTTAATGATATAAATTCCTTTTTGAAAAAAATAAATACTGCCCTATTAAAAATAAAGAATGAATATCCTGTTAGATTTTTTATCTACTCTTTAATATTTTGTAATTTACTAGAGAGAGATGACTTGAAAAATTTAAAAAGGGGAAAGTTCTAAACCACCTAAAGATTTAGAAGTTCGTTTAATTGTGAAACATCGAATTCTTTTAGATATAATGTGTCTTGTAGGAGTTCCAAAACTGTCCTGTCTCCCCGACCATTAAGTTTTATTATATGTCATCCTCCACGGGATGGCACTTTTTTTTATTTAACTTTTTTTGAATTTCATCATTTAACTTTATAATATCAAAGTTTATAACCTTTTCTTTTGAAATCTTAATATATTTGTCTACATTTTTTGATGTTATTAAATGCCTTCCTTCTTTTATAGAATTTATTTGGTAATTATTCATATCAATATTGTAATGAGATGTATCTTTATAATTTGATATATCATCTAAATAATCCATATCTTCAAAAGCGTAAAACTTTAAATTTTTATACTTATCAGAAAGATTTGCCATATATCTCACTATTCCATAATGAATATTTGCTAAATTTTGGGATCTAATATATTTTGCAAACCTACCTCTAAAATATGGGGGCATTATTATATAAAAATTTGTATTTGGATATTTTTCTATATATTTTATCAAATATTTTTCTATATATTTTTTTGATGTTTCTAATTGATCTTTAAAATTCTCATCAGGACTGTCAATTAAAATCTTTTTAGTTGAGGTCTCTTTTAAGTCGTTCATAGCTGCCATTATTCGCTTATAGCTTTTATATTCAACCCACTTATCTACTCCACCGAACGTAGCAATATGTCTCTTATGAGAAAACCAATTATAAGGATAATTAAGAGATAACTGCTTTTCATTCTTTAATTTAAAACCTGAAAATAATATATTTTTTAATATATACTTATCGTTAAAATATATTTTAAAATCATTGAACTTGTTGTCATCATATAAATATGAATAATTTGATGTATTACTTATATCACTGTCTATGAAACACCCATCAAAAGAATATACAATAGATTTTAAATTTTTCTTCTTTTTAAAAAGGTAATCTAATACGACAGCTCTTTCATCAAATGAACCTCCACTCATTGATATATTTGCAAATGTTCCCCCTAATTTTTTACTTACAAAATCTGCTGAGGTATTTTGTATCATAGATGTGCCAAAAATAATTGAGTCAAATTTCTCTGACATTGAATTTATAACTCCGGCATTTTGAGTTCTGGCATCTTCATATAAAACCACATCTCTATTAAAAAATGGTTTATGAAAAATCATTAGAGGATCATTTATATATGAAATAATTATATATAAATATATTGGAGCTATGATAGTAAATAAAAATATTTTACTGTATTTTTTATAATTTTTTTCCACTTTTATATCCTTAAATTAAAAATTAAAATATATAAACTCTTGATATTCTTGTACGAAAATACTTTTCACTGAAAATAAAAATAAGAATATATAAAACGCTAATTTATATTTATTATACTTATAATTTTCATCTAATACTTTTAAACTATTTTTACTAAAAAATATTATAATAAAAGATAATATTAATATAATATGGTCTTTACTACATAGATTAAAATTCGAAATATTTTCTCCTATCCCAACCATTCCTTTAAGAACCTTACCTGCAGTTTCCATATTTTCTGCTCTGAAAAATATCCATGTAAAATTAACAAATAAGAATGTTATTATTATTGAAACAAATCTGTTTAAAATAATATTTGTTTTAGAAAAAATTCTATGAATTACAACCGCGATACCATGAAAAGTTCCCCATATTACAAACATCCAACTGGCTCCATGCCAAAAACCACCTAATAAAAATGTTAAAAATAGATTAATATATGTCCTTAAAGATCCTTTTCTATTTCCACCTAACGGAATATATACATAATCTTTTAAAAACTTTCCAAGAGTAATATGCCATCTGTTCCAAAAATCCTGAATGTTTTTTGATTTATAAGGGGAGTTAAAATTTATTGGCAACTTAATATTAAATAATAATGCTATTCCAATAGCCATATCACAATATCCTGAAAAATCAAAATATAATTGGAATGTATAACTTAGGCTTGTAAACCAAGAATGTAATATATCTAAACTTTGGGCAGAATATCCTGTCCTTACGTACTGGGCAAAATGATCTGCTAAGATGGCTTTTTTAAAAATTCCTATAGAAAACAAAAATAAACCTGTAATAACATTTTTATAATTAATTTTTAAATTTTCTTTATCTTCAAACTGAGGCATCATCTCCTTATGATGAACTATTGGTCCTGCTATTAATTGTGGGAAAAAGCAAACGAATAAAGAATAATTCATAAAGTTATAATGTTTTGTTATTCCCTTTTTACTATCTACTATATATGCTATTTGTTGGAATGTAAAAAATGATATGGCGAGAGGCAATGCTAATTTTAACAATTCAAAATTTGAATTGAAAATAGCATTTATATTGCCAATAAAGAAATCTGCATATTTGAAATATCCTAGTAGAAAGAGATTAAATATTATACCTAGATAAAATAAACTATTTTTCTGAATTTTGGATTTCGCATCTCCTATACCTCTACCTATATAAAAATTAAAAAGCATAGATACTAATATTAAAGGAAGGTATATAGGATTGTAGTATGAATAAAAAAATAAACTAGATAAAACCAGGATAACTCTTGATAAAATCTGATTCTTATGTTTTAGAGATATCCAATAAGATATACCTACTATAGGTAAAAATATATAAATAAAAACAAATGATGAAAACAACATTATTATTTTCCTTTCATAAAATCCTTTCTTAAACAATGAATGACTTTTCAAAATTCATTGCCTACTTTTGACAACTTATCATAAATGATATTTTTTATAAAGGAAATATTCAGATTTTTTTAAATAAAAAACCTAGCGGGTTGCTAGGTCTTTTCGAGGGAATTTTCTTTGTTTTAAATAAATAAAATAACCTTCTCTATTATTTCTTCAGGATAATATTTCATTACTTCAAAAAAGGCATCTTCTCCTCTTTTAAATAAATCTATGAGATACTTAACAGAGTGTTCTTCTCTATTACATCCTAATATAATTTTAGGAAGACTTCCTTTGAAATCGGTAAGTATAATATTTGCTTCTGGATTTAAAAATTGCTTTATCATAACGATAGGTTTAAATTTTTTGTTTGACATTTAAATGAGAATGATTATCATTTGTATTTGAAATTAATTAGGAAGTCAAGGAAAAATTTTATATGAATGAAAATGCAATTAAAGACCTACTTAAGAATATTGGCTTAAAAATAACTGAAAATAGAATCATAATATCTAAGATAATATTAGATTCTTTTGACCATATGACCGTAGAACAAGTATTACTTAAGGCGAAGAAAATAAATCCTAGTATTGGCCTGGCGACCGTATATAGAACTTTAAATTCTTTAGAGAAAGAGTCTCTTATAAAAAAACATATTTTTGCAAAAAATATCATAGCTTATGAAAATATACTGGAAAAACATAGGCATGATCATTTAATAGATATAGATAACAAAAATGTTATTGAATTTACCAATGGTAAATTAGAAAAATTACTTAATGATATAGCTAAAAATAATGGATATGAATTGCTATATCATGACCTGAAACTTTATGGGAAAAAACGTAGTTAGGTGTTTAATTTATTTTTGAATAAATAACTATAAATTTCATTTAATAAAATTATAAGGATATTAAATATGAGTATTAAAATATTATATGGTTCAGAAACTGGAAACTCTATTAACTTAGCTGATAAAGCTGCTGCTAATTTTAAAGCTGCTGGTAAGGAAGCTGAAGTTCTTGATATGGGACAGGTTTCTTTTGATAGTTTAAAGGGATATGAAAGTGTTATTGTTATTACTAGTACTTTTGGTGATGGAGAACCTCCGTTTAACGCTGCTACACTTCATGAAGAGTTAAAGAGTAAAAATGGAGAGGAGCTAAAAGATCTTAAGTTTGCAGTTTACGCGCTTGGACAATCTTTTTATCCACTATTTGCACAAACTGGTGTTGACTTTGACGAGTATTTAGAAAATAATGGAGCTTCAAGAATTAAGGAAGTTTTCAAGTCAGATGATGACTTTGAGGAAACGTTTGAACCTTGGTTAGAGGAAGTTAAGAAATCGATATAAAATTATTAATTTGTTAATAATTTTGAGCCTGAAATCCTCTGATTTTATTGGAGGGTTTCAAATCTAAAAAAATTTATTTTATCTTTAAACTTTAAAACAAAAACAAAATGGGAAGTTCTCAAAATTCAACTAATTCTTTTAAAACAAGTTCATTCTGTAGTGAAGATTGTTGCTGTGTTGGCGTTAAAAAAGACGGTGAGACATTCGTAGTAACCAACACTACTGGTGGACAGCCTGAAGTGAAATTCACTCAGGATGAATGGGAAGCCTTTATCAAAGGTGTTAAGAACGGAGAGTTTGATCCTGAAAAACTTTAATAAGTTTTGTTTAAAATTAAAAGAAGTTGATAGTATTTTTATCAACTTCTTTTTTTATATCTTAATATATTATTATTAGAACATGTATTTACCTTTTAAGTATAGAGTGTCTGAATCAAAGTTATCTCTATTTTCTATTTCATAATCAAATGATAACTCATGTCCCTTTTCATTTAGGTAAGTAATCCCTGCTCCCATTCTAATTATACTTCTTCCCATATCTGGTGATAAGTAACTAGTTCCTGCAAGGCCAGTTCCAGCATTTGTTGTGTGGATTGCAAATGCATTATCATTTAGCTCTCTTGCGAATTCTAATTTTGCAGTTGGCATTAGAGTTTCGTAATTATCTAAGTGGAAAACATAGCCATATTCCATACCTAAACTTGCTTGGAAGCTGTTAAAAGAAATAGATTCTACTGATAGATTTGAGGAACTTCCTTTTTCATCATAACCATCTTGATTAACATGTACATATGAAGCTTTTGCAAACGGTGCGAACACCATTCTATCTCTATATGTGTAAATTTTACCAAGCTTTGCCATTGCAGAAATTTGACTTGAATCATAATCTGCCTTAGCTATATCTGAACCAGCATTTCTCTTTTGGTCATATGATCCAATACCATATCCTAATACAGTATCTAAGAATGTTCTGTCATCCATAAGGTATGAACTGTATAGTGATAATTGGATTGTCTCCATATCTGTTTCAAAAGAATTTCCATCTCCTTCTGCATCTCCTGTTGAGTACGTTAAAGATACACCGGCAAGTAATTCATTAGAAAGTTTTTGATCATAACCAACTGTGATTCCGAAACTATCTGCATCGTAACCACTTGAGCTTAGGGTACTACCTCCAGATTTAGTTTCTCCGTCATAAGAGTCTTTTTGAGATGATATTTGAACCCAAACACCTTCTTTTTTATTGTCTATCCCAAATAGATTATCAACATCAGACATAATTGCGGCATCTATTGATGCTAACTCTGAATTTTCGCTTAGCACATCTTTGTATCTTCTAGCCATTTGTCTTCCTTGAACCACATCTAAAACTGCAGATGAAGCAGAAGCCGCTGAAGTAACTGAAGATTGGAAAACAGCGTTGCTAGGAGCTAAAGAAAGAACACCTCCTTGAGCTGGTGAAGTTGCAGGAGCTTCTACCAAGAACTTATATATAAGTTGATCTACTCCTTCATTATCAACAATTGAAAGTTCTCCCTCTCTATCAACCCCTAATAAATCTAAAGATAAAGTTGATATATCTGTGTCACCAAGCTCTACTTCTGATAATATTATATACTCTAAAGATTCTACAGATGATGAGGCTGATGAATCTACTGTAAGTTCAAAATTAACATTAGATAACGTTAATAATGTAGTCTCATTAGTAGTCATTAATGGTGAAGATAGGTTTTCAGAATTCAGTGTTAGACCTATTGTTGAATCAGATATATTAACAGTTTCTCCACCTTTGATAATTGGGAACTCCATAGTTGCATTTGTTATGTTTACAATGTCATTACCCTCTCCCATATCTATATCATAAGTTGTTCCTGATAAAACACCATTACCTGAATAGTTTAATGTGTTATCAAACGATTCTGCTTCTCCATGAATTGAACCATAATCCATTTCAATAGCAGCATACGAAGTACCTTCAATCAAACCATTATTGATTACAGTTAAATCAGTATCTATTATATCCTTTCCTGTTTGATCTCCATTAGTATGCTGAGCTCCGAATGAAATACCTATTTGTCCAGATATAACACCTGTTTCAGTATTTTCTAATGTTCCTATATCACTTTCTAAGAAATGTATTGCTACTGTGTTCTTTTTACCAGCATATTCAACATCTTCACTTCCCGCTGTGATGTTACCTGAGTTGATTATTCCCCCAGTTATATTATATCCAAAAGAATGTATACCTCTATTTAAACCTGAAATATCTCCTGAATTGTTTATTTGGTTTAGTGTATGAGATCCACCCCATGAAATTAATTTTATAGCATCACCTTTAGAAGTAATTTCACCGGCGTTTAAGACATCATTTAAATTTGTTTCATCTAGGAAAATTGCACCACTATACTTTTCACTTTCATTTCTTATTATTCCTGTTGATGTATTTTCAATATTTCCATCTATATTACTATAACCAACGTATAAAGCTGTATTAGTATCACCTGACTTAGTAGTTGTTGCCTCTATAGTTCCACTATTTAATACCCCCTTAAAACCATCATTTATATTTTTTAATTGAACTCCATACCTAAGAGATGAAATTGTCCCCGTATTCTCAAACATATTTGAAATAGTAATTCCATCCATATAAACTCCGTCACCAGTACGTGATGTTGAAATTATCGTTCCTGTATTGCTAAAATTATTAATTGAGGAACCAGATGAAAGATTTATTCCTGTAGCATTAGCGTTTATAATACCGTTGTTTGTAAGATCTCCATTTATAGCAAAGTTTCTAAAATAAATAAGATCACTACCTCCACCAAGGTTTCCATTGTTAGTAAGATTACCATTTAATGTTGAATTCTCTGCATATATTGCATTTCCCTCTGTTGTTATATCTCCATTATTAATAAAATCTCCATTTAAAACTGATGAGGCACTGAAGCTTATCATATGAGAAGCATAATTTCCTAGATGATATATATCTGCATTATTAATTATATCTAAATTATTTTCATTAGATATACTAATATAATTTTCAATTGTTTCTTCATAATAATTAAATCTAATTTGAGATTCTGGATTACTGTCATTTCCACCAATGTAAAGTGTGTCTATTCCTGAGGCTGCTGCTATATCATGGATTTGAATTTTAGATCCACTATTCCCTCCAGATATAGCGTTTCCTGTCAAATTAGTATCACAAACTCCTCCTGAACATGTTATAGCCAAATCCATTGATGAGGCATCTGTTCCAGAAAAATCTAAATTCCTTTGACCATATTCCATAACTAACTGATCTCCAACTCTATAGACAAATCCACCATAATTACTATCGGTGCCCAATAGAGCAACTCCTATTGTAGATGTGTCGATAGTTGAACCTGGTGATAAATTTGCTATTATAAACTGGCTATCAGAGTCCCCTGTTAACACAGCATCTGTTGTTGATAACCTAAAAATTGTATTTTCTACATTATTAAAACCTGTATTTCCCATTATAGGATTTGTATCATTAGATACTGTTAATGAAGTATATGCTACTGCATCATATATATTAAATTCTTCTATTCCATTATGAGTAAATCCCCAAGTGAATTTTTCAGTTAAGTTCAATGTATCATGCCCAGATCCCATATCTATATCATATGTACTTCCTGATAAGGTTCCTGTACCAGAATAAGTAAGAGTATTATCTGCGGCTAAATCTTCGAAGGTTATTGCAGCTCCTGTACTAGATAATAAATTTGAGTCTTTGTTTATAACTTTTCCACCTATATTTGATCCTGTTCCAATAAGTACCCCTTCCAAAATTCTACTTCCATTCCAAATATATACATCTCCAGCTATATTTCCTGATAATTTTAATTGGCCTCCTATTGATGTATCTCTTATGCTTAAAACATCTTTATAATTAGATGTTAAGTCACTTGAAATATTCACATTTCCATCTATCGTTGTATTGTATATATAAATTGCTTCCCTATCTAATGAGGTAACGCTACCTGAAACATTTACGTCACCCGCAATTCTTGTGACTCTATCAAGAACAAGTCCTCTATGACCAGAATCAATATCACCATCATATGTTACACTTCCAAAGTTTCCACCATTTAAATAGAATCCATAATCCTTAGTTGTGGAGATATTACTTGTTACTGATAAAGCACCTGTGATATTTACGGCACTTAATTGAAGACCCTTTCCTCCTGTTGATGTGATTCCTGAATCTAATGCTGTATAATTAAAACTATCCGCCATAACACTTTGTAATACAATTGATTCATTTTTTGCAAGAACGTCAGCCTTTATATCTATTGCTCCAGAAAAGGTACCTCTGTTTAAATATAAACCGTATCCATCTCCATTATTTGTAATATTTGAAACTATTGAAAGATTATTTAAGGAAAGACCAGATAATGATATATCTAAAGCTGAGTCATTTGCCCCTCCACCACTTCTAACTATACTATATGGATTACTTTCATCACCTGAGTCAATTGTAAAACTAGATACATTAGTGGGATTATTAATATAAAATTCATCCTCTCCTAAATTAATTTCCGTTCCTGATATTGTAGACAAACTACAATTATTAGATCCATCGCATGTTATTTGAGCATTCACAGATGATAAATCTTCTCCGGCATTAGTCCATTCTATAGCCGATGCATTAGACACAAATGATAAAGATAGTAAAAATGTATATATAGATATTTTTTTCATAAAATCTCTCCAAAATAAAATTCTCTGTGAACATTGTATCATAAATTTCGGTTTAAAAAAAGAATTTTTTGTAAATTTCAACCAACAGTATTGGACAACGACAAGAATAATAGTCTTATGTTAATAGGCAATAAAAACAATCTCTTATATATAAAAAAAATAATCCCTGAATTTTATCAGGGATTTTATTTATTCATCGCCAAGTCTTCCGGCTACGATGTCGAGAAGTTCATTTGTGATTTCCTCTTGTCGTTTTTCCTGTTGGACCTTGCTCATTTGCTCAATTTGTTCTTTAACATTCTTTTCAGATCTATCTAGAAGCATTGTTCTGTTAAAGTGTTCTGCTAGCAAAGAATTAATCAAAATTTTGTAAATCTCTACGAAAATGTATTGTCTCACAAGAGCCTTGTAGTTGTCCTTTTTATTTCCAACTATCATTGGTATTTGCCCTCTTTTCCATTTCTTTTTACTAATTCTTGAAAGGAATTCTTCATCAAGTGGGAATACTTTTTCTGTGATAGTTTCTAGCATAACATTGTCTTTCTTTTTGTTATAAACTAGATATACATTTTCAACGCCCTTCTCGTATTCATCCCTTAATCTTAGAACTATATCTTCTGCTACTTTAACAACGGACTTGATGTTCGTTGGCATTTTATAGAAATCAACAACCTTATCTTTTTCTGTAAATCTGGCATAAAGAGATTTACCATAAATAAGATATCTAGCATTAGCTCTTTGTTCTGGATTTATTTTCTTCTCTTCATTTATTACTAATTGATTGAAGTTTCCTACTAGACCTTGGTCAGTTCCTATGAATATATAAAGGCTTTTTTTCTTGTTGTTAGGGATTGTATCCTTACTTTGAAAACCTTTATTTATAAGATATATTCTCAAACCATCAATAATGTTTTTAGCGTAGAAATTCATACCTTCCGATGCTTTGTTATATTGATTGATTTGAACAAAAGACATCATCTTCATACTTTTAATAATAGTTTGAAGTTTGACGGCAGTGTTAATCTTTTTCTTAATAGTGTCTTTAGTCTCTATCATTTTATCATTCGTCTTTTAAACGAATTTAATCCGAAATAACGATTGTTAAAATCCAGTCATTTATTATTTATAAACTCCTTAGAATTTTAAAATCAATTTCGAATTCCTTCGCTTAAAATACTCTGCTAAAAACATAATATTTTCTGCGAAGAATTCGTTTCATCATTTTAGTTTTTTATTTATCTTCGTCTTTACTTATATAACCTGCTTTTAGAAGCGTTTTTTCCATTAGGTTATAAAGTTTCTTTTCTATTTCATCAGTGAATTTAGCACCTTTTTCAAGAGCTTCAATTTCTTCACTCATTTTATCTCTTACAGTCTTAATAAGAAGTTCTTCTGCAGCTTCAAGATTTTCTAGAGAAACTGTATCAGCAAGACCTGAAATGATCATATACATAGAAATTGTTTGATCTCCTACTGACATAGGTTTCAATTGGTCTTGTTTTAATATCTCTCTAACTCTAGCACCTCTGTCTAGGATTTTTTTAGTTGCTGCGTCAACCTGAACACCGAACTTAGTGAAACTTTCTAGTTCTTCGAATTGAGCATAACTGTTCTTTAAATCACCTGACAATTTCTTGTAAACAGGAAGTTGAGCATTAGAACCCACACGAGAAACTGAAATACCTATGTTGATAGCTGGAAGGAAACCTTTTTGGAATCTGTTGTTAGATAACATGATTTGTCCGTCCGTGATAGATATCAAGTTTGTTGGGATATATGCTGAAACGTTTTCACCTTGAGTTTCGCAAATTGGTAGTGCTGTTAAACTACCCTTTCCTTTAAGGTTTGAAGCTCTTTCAAGAAGTCTTGAGTGTAGGTAGAAAATATCACCTGGGTATGCTTCTCTTCCTGGAGGTCTTTTTAGGTATAATGCTACTTGTCTGTAGGCTTTTGCGTGTTCTGTTAAGTTGTCGTATACGCAAACAACGTCTTTACCTTTATCCATAAAATATTCACCAATTGCTGTGGCAGAATATGGAGCTAAGAATTGTTGACCCGATGGGCTGTCACCTGTAGACACTACTATAACAACATTTTTGAATGCATCATGTTTCTTTAGTGTTTCTATCATATTGGCAATAGAAGATGCTTTTTGACCTATAGCACAATAAACTGAGATTACGCCTGTATCTTTTTGGTTTATTATTGCGTCTAGAGCGATTGCTGTTTTACCCGTTTGTCTATCACCTAGGATAAGTTCTCTTTGCCCTCTTCCGATAGGAATGATAGAGTCAACTGCTTTGATACCTGTTTGGAATGGCACTTCAACACCTTCTCTTTCCATAATACCTGCAGCTTCTTTTTCGATAAGGTATTTAGTTGTGAATTTTTCTAATTCTTTTCCGTCTAATGGATTTCCTAGAGGATCAACAACTCTACCTAGGATGCTATCACCAACTGGAACTGAAGCTAATTCATTTGTTCTGTAAGCTTTATCACCTGATTTGATAGCTTCTCCATCTGTAAGAACAACTGCTTTTACAGTTTCTTCTGATAGAGACATAACGAAACATTTTCTATCTTTAATTTCTACGATTTCGTCTACTTTAACGTCTGACAAACCTTTGATTTCTATGATATCACCGACGATACTTTCTACGAAACCAACTTCACTTATTTTTGTAGAACCAACACTTTTTTCTCTATTTGAAAAGTTCTTCATTGAGCTCTCTATTGTTTCTTTTAATTGACTCATTCTTTATATCCTTTGCCTTTTACTTTTTAACCTTGTATGAAGCGTTAATTGCTTTATCAATTGCTTTTTTAAAGTTCTTTGTATAGCTTTCTACATTCCAAGCTATACTTTTAGAATTTATGATTATTTCTATACCTGTAGATCTTTCTTTGTTATGAGAAAATTCTACAAAATTATTTTTATTTTCTGATTTAACAATCTTTTCAATTTCAGCTTTATCTTCTTTAGAAACTGTGTAAGAAGTTAATACTTTGATTGCTTCTTTAGTATTTTCCTTAAGATTTATACCCTGTTTTCTTTTATAGTCTTTGTTAGAAAGTTTAGATATGAATAGTTTTGTAATTCTTTCTTCTAAAGTTTCATCTGATAGATCTTTGATTGCTGAACTTATTTCTTTTTCAAATAATCCTGAAACCTTTTCTTTCATAGAGTTATAGAAGTCTTCACTTTCTTTTTGTAAAGATTGGTGAATACCTTCTCTTTTTTCTGTTTCTACTATATCTAACTTTTCGTTTAACTTTTGTCTTTCAGCTGATGCCCAATCTTCTAGTTCATCCTCTTTTTGAATTTTGTATTCTTCAAAAGAAGCTTGCATTTCTTCTAGTTTAAGACGTTCTTTATCCGCCTTAGATTCTGCTATCTTTCCAGCTTTTAATCTTTTTTGAATTTCTTTTTCTCTTGCATCCATTGCATTTGTTATTGGTCTATATAGGTATTTCTTTAATATCCACATTAATATAAAGAAATTTAACATTTGGATTATTATTGTAAATGCATCTATTTTCATTTTTTACCTTCGTCTTTTGCACGAATTGTTGCAAAAACTGCGTTTAAAAATTCAGTCATGTATTATTTATACACTCCTTAAAATTTTAAAACTTGTTTTAACTCTCTTCGCACAAAATACTTGTTTAAAATACTTATACGAAGAATTCGTCTTTTTCTAAATTTTTCTTTAAAGATTTTTTGGAAGGAAATCTTTGAAAACCTTTTATTAAATAACTATTAATTATTTAACGAATTGTTCTGTTGCAAAAGTCCAGAATGGGTTTGCAAAGATCAAAATCATTGAGATTAATAGTGAATAAATAGCAGTTGATTCGATCATCGCCATTGCTACGAACATTGTACTTCTTAAGTTTGAAGATTCATCAGGTTGTTGAGCCATACCTTTGATAGCTGCTACGGCTGCATTACCTTCTCCAAGAGCTGGACCAATTGAGCCCATACCCATACATATACTAGCACCGATGATTGAGGCCATTGCTATTGTACTTACCATACTTTCCATAATATTTTTCCTTCGTCTTTTGCGTAAACTAAAGTTGAAATATCAATTATTAAATTATTGGTCATGTATTACTTATACACTTCCAAAATTTAAAATCTATTTCAACATATTTTCCACAAAATACTCGTATAAATCCATAACACATACTTTGTGAAAATTTTATTTACATTTTTTCTGTTTTATGAACATTGCTGTTCTGTTTATTTTGGACTGTCGTCCGTTTTGCTTTACCTTCCCTACTGTTAATGTTTCAGCATACCCGGTAAAAATTTCGTTTTATTTGGTCATATACTTTTCAGATTCTCTATAATCTTCTTCTGTTAAATCACCCATTGCAGATGATATATATACAAGACCTAGTACTGAGAAGATATATGCTTGGATTGATCCAGTTAATATTCCATATAATTGCATTACTATTGGAAATACCAATGGTGAAAGTGCCAATAATATTGCTATAATTACTGTTCCACTCATTATGTTTCCATATAACCTAATTGCTAAAGAAGCCGTATTAGAAATGTTACTCAATATGTTAAACGGCAACATGAATGGCTTTGGATATAAATATGATAGAAAATATTTTTTTACACCTTCATGTCTTATTCCATAATAGAACACTGAGAACAATATTAATAAACTAAATGCTAAAGTCGTACTGAAAGAACCTGTTGGAGGTTGATATCCTTCCCATGTTTGACTTATTGGGCTATAGAAATATAGCGGTAATATTGAAGATAAATTTGATATAAATATGAATAAGAATAAACTACCTATAAGTGGAAGGAATTGAGATGGTTCCCTTCTTGATATTTGAGCTATCTGGCTTTTAGTTCCTTCTACTACTACCTCTACTACGTTTTGAAGTCTTGGTATTTTTATATCACCCTTTAAATTCTTTGTTAAAAGTTTTAGTGATATTGCTATGAATAGCATTATTATCCAAGTTCCAACTATGGTCATGTTAATGTTAACCGGTATAGTACGACCCATAATTTCGAAGTTCTTTGCATAAAAGACTATTGTATCTGGCGATATATCCATATTACTTTCCTTTGCAATATTACGGTTTCAAATATTTTACCTTATCTAATCGCAAGAAATAATTTTAATCTTTGGCAATTGAGTATTACCTATACACAATACCAAATATGAAAATCATTTTTGCTTCTATCTAAAGCAAACTATTTAAAACTCTGAGAATAAAGCTTTCCTATTAACTTTTTTCGTTTTCTTTAATTTGTTTTTTTACTTTTGATACTGATATCTTTTTTATTATGATAAAAGCTATCATTGCTCCAGCCAACCCTTCTGCATTAAATTGTTTCACAATTATATAGAAAGAAACTGCGACAAAAAGCATTCTAAGTATGAAGCTTTTAAGCAACATAGCTTTATCTTTGTGTATAGCATCTTTCTCTCTACCCATCTTTTCTATTGTTTTAAACATCGCATAGAAAAAGATTGCAAACAGTGGAATGCCTAATAAAAATCCATATATTAAATTATTCATTATTTCTTTTCCTCAGAGGCTTGCTCGTTAGCAATTCTCTTTGCCCTATTTTTATCTATTTGTTTTAGCTCTTTACGAGTTATTATAAATGTATTAATTAAGCCAACTCCTAATCCTATTAAGATGCTTGTTAGCATATAATTATCGTTGTGCTTGCAACTGTAGTAATGACCTATGAATAATGCAATAACTATTGGCAGAGCAAGACCGAAACCTATTTCTCCAAGAATGTTATATTCATGAAGATCTCCTACTGGACGTTTTTTTCTAGATTTAGAATTAATCTTATCCTTTATTACTGCTCTTAGTCTTTTTTCTTTTTTCTTCATAGCTAGCCCCTCCTACAATTTTAGTTATGAATTTCTATGCATAAATCTTGCCATACTAGACTCAAGATATGCTAAAGCTTTTCTTGTTTCAGCATCACTATTTTGCATTTGGTTAAACTCACAATCTAATTTCTCCATCATATCTTCAAGACTTTCTCCCTCGATAACTCTGAAACTAGATATATGAACGTTTTTACCTTTCTTAACGCAAACTCCGAAACCTAAACCAATATAATATCCATCAGGATCTCCACCCTTTTCCCAAATCTTCATCAAATTGGGAGGGAATGAAGACGTCATATCTATGTGCTTTCTTTTAAGCATAAATTGACCACTGATGCCATCAATTCTTATCTTTTCAATATGACGTTTCTCAATAAGTCCTGTAGGTGTTGTTATTACAACTCTCATATCTTACTTTTCCTCTAAGTCTAACTCTTCAAGACTTCCTATCATATAGAATTTTTGCTCTGATACGCCTAGGAACTCTCCATTTAAGATTCTTTCACATCCGTCTAGACCATCTTCTAAACTTACTGATCTACCATCTTTACCAGTGAAGTGTTTTGTAGTGAAGAATGGTTGAGTTAAGAACCTTTGAAGTTGTCTTGCTTTAAGAACCGTTTCCTTATCTGCTTCTGAAAGTTCTTCGAAACCTAACATAGCGATAATATCTTTAAGATCTTCATATTCTGAGAGAGTTTTCTTAACTTGTTTTGCTATATTATAATGTCTTTCGCCTACGATTGCTCTTGATAACATTTTAGAACTTGAGTTCAATGGATCTATCGCTGGGTACAGGCCTTGAGCAGCCATACTTCTTGATAGTACGATAGATGATGATAAGTATGCGAATGTTTGCGCCGCTGATGGATCTGTGAAGTCATCGGCAGGTACATATACCGCTTGGATAGATGTAATACTTGCATCTTTAGTTGAACAAATTCTTTCTTGTAAACTTGCTAGCTCTTGAGCTAATGACGATTGATATCCAACTCTTGATGGAATTCTGTTCATCAATGCTGATACTTCTGAACCTGCCTGTACGAAACGGAAGATGTTATCTATCATAAGTAACACGTTTTGTTTTTTATCATCTCTGAAGTGTTCTGCCAGCGTCAATGCTGAGTGAGCAACACGAGATCTAACCCCTGGAGGTTCGTTCATTTGACCAAAGATCATTGCTGTTTTATCAAGCACGCCTGAGTCAGCCATTTCTCTATAAAGCTCTTCACCTTCACGACATCTTTCTCCAACACCACAGAATAATGATACACCATTATATAGTTTAAACATGTTGTTGATCATTTCAGTAATAAGAACTGTTTTACCACAACCGGCACCACCGAATAGACCACCCTTACCTCCTTTTTCAAGTGGAGATAAAATATCTATGGCTTTAATTCCTGTAATGAAGATTTCTTCTTTAGTACTTAAATCTTTAACTGGAACTGGCTTTTGGTGGATTGATCTTCTTTCTTTTGTTTGTGGAGCTTCTTTATTATCAATAGGCTCTCCGAAAATATTTACCATTCTACCAAGAAGTTCATCACCTACTGGGAAACTTATTTCTTCACCTGTATCTAAAACTTCAGCACCTCTGAAAAGACCTTGAGTCGAGCTAATAGCTAGACAACGAACTGTATCTTCACTTATATAGTCTTGCACTTCTAGTACAATATCTTTTTCTTCATCTGTTTTTATGATTAATTTGCCTTTAATGCAAGGCTTAGATTCTGTGAATTGAACGTCTATTACGCCACCTTCAATTCTCTTAATATAACCTACGTTATTTTTCAATGATTCCTCCATTAATTTTTAATGGAAAACCTATTATGAAATATAATATTTTTTCCACGCCCATTATACATAAGATAAGGGTTTTTGCAACTTTTTTTTCCTATTTTTTCACCCATTTTATAAGACTTTGTTTTATCTTAGGAAATATGAAAATATTATAACATATTTCGGGAGATTTCTCAAATTTTTTAAACAATTTTACGAATCATAAAAAAATAGCCAACTTTATGGCTATTTTTGAAGGAGCTTTACATTTTAAATTAATGCCTTTCAAAGATTCTTTTTCTCTCTTCTAGAGGCATATTTTCGACTCTATTTAGGAAGGTTTCAACCTTTTCTTTTCTCAATTTCAAAACTTGATCTTCCATTAGAGCAAATTCATTTCTTACCTTCTTGATATCCACTTCTTCTTCAAGCAAATATTCACTAACTTTTTCCATGTTTGGTAAGATCATAAATTTTAATTCTCTCATATCTTTTCGTGAAAATATTTGTCTTACGATCATTATACCTTTACCATGACCTCTTCTAAGATGTTCCATTGGCCATTTTCTATGCATTGGCCTATTACTTCCAATGATAATTCCCAATAGGAATACGTTTAATAAAATTGAAATCACTATGTATTTGTTATTAATATTTTTATTTTTCATATTTTCACCTATATCTTATTTAGAGATGGTGCGAGTAAGAGAGTCCCGCACTATCTCTATTTTAGTAAAAAGAAATTAACTTTCAGAAGATCTTCTTCCTCTTCTGCCATTACCTTTTCTTCTTTCTTTTTTAGCTTCTCTTAATGCTTTGAATTCTTCTTTAGATAGTTCACCATCGCCATCTGTATCAAATTTTTCAAATATCTTACCTTGATTTTCACCAGATCTTTCTTTACCGTTACCTTTTCTTTCTCTATCATTTTCAGCTCTTCTTTTCTTTCCAGCTTCTCTCATGGCTTTTAATTCATCTCTAGAAAGTTTTTCATTACCATCAGTGTCAAACTTTTCAAATACTTCGTCTAATGAAGGCATTTTATCTTTCATCATACCTTTCATAGCAGATCTTTCTTCTTCTGAAAGTTTTCCGTCTTTATCTGTATCGAATTTTTCTAACATTTTTTCTCTGTTAAATCCACCTTTATTTCCTTCACCTCTTTTTCCACCGAAAAATGCTTCTGATTGACCAGCACTTATTACTGCAAATAATGCTGCTAAACTTAATAATGTTACTTTTTTCATTTTATATATCCTTTTATTGTATTGTTATTGTTTTTCCTCAATGTAATACCCATATGCGATGCTAGACACCATGTAATCATCTGAATTAATTAATTGAGAGTTATTTCCCCCACTAGAAAGTTCCTCCAACCTAGTCCCTAGAGAAAATCCGATTAATAGCAAAATTATTGCTAATATTGTTTCTTTTAAAATTAAAAAGTCTAATTTGAAAGATAAAATTGATTTAATAGTTTCTGAAAAATCAGAAATGGAATTTTGCAGTCTAGGAAATTGTTTTGTAGACGCAACCTCTTTCATTATTTTTTCTTTTAATTTTGTTTCTATTGTTTTGCTCATTATATGACCTTTTAAATTTCATAATTTTCTTTGTTTAGTATATCTAGCATTTTCTTTTTTGTTCTTGTGAGCAATGTTTCTATAGCCTTCTCCGATGATTTCATTATTTCAGAAACTTCTTTTATACTCATCTCTTCTAGATACCTTAATATTATAACCTTTTGTTCTCTGCTCTTTAAATTCTTTATTACTAATATTACTAATGATTTATTTGATGTTTCATTTAAGAGATTATCCTCTAAATTAGAGCTAATTGTAGGAATGTTACTTTTATACTCTTCTATAAACTCTTTTTCTCTTTTAACCTTTCTTAAGTCATCATAAGATTGGTTTTGTAATATTCTGTAGAACCATGTTGAAAACTTTGCTTTATCACTATTATAGTACTTAGCCATTTTCCAAATTTTTAAAAATACCCTCTGAACTAGATCCTCATAGTCTTCTATATATAATTTTTTAGCATAAGATATCGCTTTATTTAAATATCTATCCACTAGAATAGAATAGGAAATTTCATCTCCTTTTGCGATATTTTTCATCAGGTCTTCATCTGATAACTTATGTAAATTATAACTCATTCGTTTTTATATATCCTACCCTTATAATTTATAATACGTATGGATTAAAAACAACCCCTCATTTTTTCTTTAAAAATTTTTTTGAAAAAAAATGTTGCAATATTAATTTTGTTTATTATAATGTTGCTCATATCAAACGATGTGCCCGTAGCTCAGCTGGATAGAGCAACTGCCTTCTAAGCAGTAGGTCAGAGGTTCGAATCCTCTCGGGCACGCCACTTTATTTCACCCATGGGGTGTTTTTTTTATTTATTAAGTTTTGTGCATGGATTCAAACCTTCGGTTCTCAATTCCGCCACGGCGGACTTTGTCCTTGCTTGCGGGCCGGTCGTAAACGATTTCAATTCACTTTGTTTTTGAAATCTACTCCCATTCTCTCGGGCATGCCACTTTATTTCAACCATGGGGTGTTTTTTTTTGGGAAAAATAAATAAAGGGACTTTTGTTAAAGCCCCTTGAGATAAATTAGATAAAAAATTTTTATGATAACTTAGGTTATTTCTTTATACTATCCCAAACTACATCGACATAAATATCATCTATGGATTTTAGTTTTTTGTTTTTATGCTGTCTAACTATTGTTTGCATATTTTGCCAAACTATATCTTGCAGAATTTCTAATTCAATATCCTTTAGTTCACCTTGGTTCTTAAGATTTTCAAATCCATTGTATACAAATGAATATTTTTTTTCTATTTCTTCTCTAACATCTTTACTTACGTGAGCACCTAATTCTGTTAGCTCTATAAACTTTAGAGACTCATAGTTTTTAAGAAAGTATTCCATCATGTGTTTTATGGAGATTTTAATGTTGGAACTTTCACAATCATCTTCTTTTACAAAGGCATTTATTCCGCTTAAAAGCTTTTCTTTTATACCTTTATACAAAGAATTTACTAAATCTTGTTTTGTTTTAAAGTGAACGAAAAGAGTACCTGAAGCTATTCCAACATCTTTAGTTATTTGAGCTGTTGAGGTTTTATCTATTCCTTGTTTTGCGAATAGTTTTAATGCGCTTGCAAGTATCTTTTCTTTAGTTGTCATTTTATATAAATTCCTTTTATCTAGCAAATCTGCTCATGATGATTTTATCATAACATCTATCACTAAAATGTTTTCTCATCCATAGAGTGGCTTTAGCCATATACCCAGCTGCATACCTTGTTTTAGGTCTTCTGCTTCGTATTGATTTTTGTACCACCTTGGCAATAACATCTGGAGATGAACCGTTTCTTTCAATTTGAGACATCATCTTTAATGTATGTTCTAGAATTCCTTTATAAGCGTAATTCTTAGAAATTTCTTTCATTGGTTCTTCTAGTACTTCTGCGAAGTTTGTATGTATTATGCCTGGTTCAATAATAATAACGTCTATTCCAAACTTTTTCAACTCTATTCTTAGGCAATCTGACCAACCTTCTACAGCATGTTTTGTTGCGTGATAGGCAGATCCCAGTGGTGAATATATTTTACCACCAATAGATGTAGTATTTATTATTTTTCCAGATTTTTGTTTTCTCATATATGGGATTGCTAATTGTGTTAACTTTACTAACCCAAAGAAGTTTACTTCAAATTGATATCTTAAGTCTTCCATAGGTATTTCTTCTACAGTACCGTAAAGCCCAAATCCAGCATTGTTATATAGAACATCGATTCTTCCATTTTCTTTTATGATTTTTTTGAAAGACCTCTCTATGCTTTCTGTTTTAGAAACATCCATTTCTATAGGAAGACCACCCTGTTCTTTTAAGTCTTCCATTTTATTTAGACTTCTTGCTGCACAGTAAACTTTATGCCCTTCTTTGATTAACCTTAATGCTGTTGCTTTACCAATTCCTGATGAAGCACCTGTTATAAGTATTACTTTTTTTCTTTTCATTTTTTCCTCCGAATTACATTTTATTTATGAGTGAGCGCTCACTCATATTATGGTGTCAAAAAAGATTCGAGTCAAGGGAAAAATAAAAAGGACCGGTTTTTACCAATCCTTTTGATTACGCCTTAGATAAATCTATATTATTCTAGACCTGCTCTTTTTTTGAAAATTTCAACTATTCCATCTAATTGCAATTTACATTTAGGCTCAACAGATTCATAAGCAAGGTTTTTTACATATTCTGAATATTCTGAGTTGCTTTTTAAATGATTTCCATCTCTTAAGTAAACGAATTTATCTTCTAAGCTTTTTTTAGATTTAAATTCTGCAGAATTTTTTACTTCACTAGAAACAGAGTCTTCAATTATGCTTTTAAAACCATCCCTAACATTTGGTAGATCAAATTCATTCCATGGAGAATTTGATTTTGCGGCTTGAGATATTTTATCAGTTCCCTTTTCTTCTTTACATATTTCTAGGGCTTTATCTCTTATTTGCTCTTCGCTTAAGCCACCTAACTCTTCTTTAAGATATTCATCTCTAACTGCCATTGCATTAAATGGAACTGATGCCAAGAATAATGTTATTAATATTTTTTTCATGTTTTATCTCCCTTACTTAACTTCTGCTCTTATTATGTCTCTTAAAAGATCTTTTTCTTTTTTTGTCATTTCTCTTAATTCTTTTCTTTCTGCTTTAGCGCCTTTTCTACAAGATTTTTTGCAGTCTCTTTTTTCTTTACCTTTTAGGCTTTTACAAGTTTCCATGCAAGATTTCTTATCTGACTTAATTTCAGCTTTTTTTTCTTTTTTTTCAGCTCTAAGATCTTTCTTTTTCGCTTTTTTAATACAGTTTTTAATTTTTCTATTTCTCTTTTTTTCTTTTTGAATAGATGAATATTTTGCTTCACAATCACTTTGAACGTCTGCATAACTTGAACTAGTAAATGACAGTACTGCTACTAAACTCATTAGAGTTAAAAATTTTAATTTCATTGTTTTTCTCCTAATTTTTTTTCGATGGTCTCGGTTTAACCTTTACCCGGTAATTATAACAGAAAAACAAATGTTTAGCAAATTTATTTTAGAGGAAATCTTTTTAGGATTATAAAGAAAGCAAACACAGATCCTAGGAGACCTTCAAGACCTAAGAATTGTATTAATAGATACATAATTGCTGAAATGATAATAGCTTTTTTAAGGAAAGTTTTTTTAAGGAGATTTTCTTTATCTTCTATATCTGAAGATTTTAAATCTTTAGAGACCTTCAACATGCTGTTGAAGAAAAATAGGAAACCTGGAACTGCAATTATAAAACCTATCAGCACATTTAGGTAATTAAACTCCACTACTTCTTTCCTTTTGTTTTATGTTTATGGTGATTTTTATAAAATCTTGAAATTTCCTTGTGTAAAAGAATTATCGTATTAAGAGCGCCAAAACCTAAACCTATATATAAGCTTTCTAGCATTATATTTGTACCGGCTCTATCTGAATAGTAGTTGCCAAGCCATATAGCAGCTATTATAGGTAGAAAAAGCCCTACAAGAACCTCTAGAACTATATTATACTTATGATAGATCTTTTGATTATCTTGTGGAGCTTTCTTTTTGTTATTAGAAGCCTTCACTTTTTTATTATTTAAAGTTTTTGCTTTTACCATAACTTCTACCTTTGGATTTTATTTACTATATCTTCCATGTAACTTGGACATGTTGATTATAACGTGCACAGCACCTTCCGGTGTTCTGAATACAGGAATATTATTTTTATAGAAAATATGTCTTCCTTTTAGAACTTCTTGTCCACCTACGAATGCACATACAACGTTTTTGTTAGATTTTTTACATACCTTAGAAAACTCTTCTGCTACTTCGCTAGCATAAGTGTTCGTTGGGCAGTATAAAGTTAGAATAGTATCTATTTCTGGATCCTCTGAAAGTACTTCTAATGTTTTTGCATATCTTTCACCTGTTGCATCACCAACTATATCTACCGGATTTGTTTGAGACCAAGTTGGAGGTAAAATTGCATCTAATTTAGCTTTTGTTTCTTTTGAAATATCATTAAGAGTAATTCCGAAATCTTTGAACATTTGTACTGAAATGCTTGAGAAACCACTACTATTTGTTAGAACTGCAACTCTTTCTTTGCATGGGAATACATTTGCGTTTAACATTATTAAACTTGTGTATATATCGTTTACTGATTTAATTCTTACAACGCCTGCATTTTCTAAATCTTCAGTTGTAACACCATCAACTTCTTCTGAAGCTGTTTTGATTAAAACTATTGGTTTTTTCTTTGAAACTCTTTTGGCTACTTCTAAGAATTTTTCTTTATTGTGAATTTTTTTCATATAAAGAACCATAGATTCGCAGCTGTCATCATTTTCTAAGTATTCAACAACTGTTGGGAAATCTAAGTCCATTTGCTCACCTAAACTGAATATGTGTGAAAAACCAACGTTTACAGAAGTTGCATAATCAGGAACTGAACATGCTACTGCACCTGATTCTGATACTAGAGCTATTTTACCTGGTAATGCTTTTATGTTTGCGAATGAAGCATTCATATTGTTATTTGGAGCTAAGATACCTATACAGTTTGGTCCCGCGATTCTTACACCATATTTATCTGCCATTTCTTTTGCAGCATCGAATGCATTTTTACCATCTTCTGAGATGATATCCATATCTAAACCGTCTGTGATTATAACTGCTGATTTAATTCCTTTTTGACCACATTCTTCTATTACAGCTGGGATGAATTTTCCTGGAATACAAATAGCTACAGTGTCTACTGCTTTTGGTAGAGCTGATATAGATTTATATGCTTTCAACCCTTTTATTTCATCTCTTTTAGGGTTTATTGGATATATTTCACCTTTAAAATCTTCTGCGATATTTCTGATTAAAATTTCTCCTACAGAGCCTTCTCTGTCTGAAGCTCCTACTACTGCGATACTTTTTGCGTAAAAGAAATTTTCTATGTTGTTAATGTTCATTTTTTTTCCTTCCTAGTTTCGTATATTTCACTTCATCTAATCGCAATAAATAATTTTAATATTCGGCAATTGAGTATTAACTATACGCAATACCAAATATGAAAATCATTTTTAATTCCACCACTTCGGATTAAAAATCCTTGCTTGTGGCAAAACGTAAACGAATTGTTGCGGTCGCTTATGCTTCCTTTCAATTCTACTTTTTTTCTATCTAAAGCAAACTATCCAAAACGCCTTCTGGAAAATTTGCCTGACGAAGATTATTACACTACTTTCTTATTTTCTTTAAATCATAACTTTTCTGCTTTTTTCTCCACTGAGCTACGTTCTTGTTATGCTCTTTTAGAGTTTTTGCGAATATATGTCCGCCTTCGCCGTCTGCTACGAAAAAGATAAAATCTGTTTTAGCTGGGTTCATAACCGCTTCTAATGCGTCTCGTCCAACATTACATATTGGTTTTGGAGGTAAACCATAGTTCATGTAAGTGTTATATGGATTTTTTCTTTCCAGGTGTTTTTTATAAAGTTTTTTTGACTTCATATCACCTAAACCTTTGGTAACAAAGTAAACAACAGTTGAGTCTGCTTGTAATTTAATTCTCTTATTTAATCTATTTAGGAATACTGAAGCTACTATTGGTTTTTCTTCCTTTAGAAGAGTTTCTCTTTCTACTATTGAGGCTAAGATTAACGCCTCTTCTTTTGTTTTTAATATTTTAGTTGCTTCTTTATCTCTAGCTTCCCAAAGTTCATCTAACTGTTTTGTTAAGTCATTAGACATATTTTTAACTATATCTTCTATAGATTCTTTTTTAGTATATGCGTATGTATTTGGGAACAAACTTCCTTCCTCTATATTTTTAGGGAACGAACCTTTTATCTTTTTGTTTTTAAATATATTTTTAATTTGCTTTACTGTGCTACCTTCTGGGAATGTTATGTAGCTTTGTTTTACTAAACCTTGGTCGAATTTCTTTATAAGATTCTTTACGTCATCTTTTTCTGTTATTGAATATTCACCTACTTTGAATGATGAATTTCTTGAAAGTAATTTGAAATATGTAGCTGAGACTATGATATCTTGTTTATATAATTTTTCTGCTACTGAATATGCTCCCTCACCTTTTGCTATTTCGAAAGAGAACTCTTTTCCCTCTTCTATAGGTAGATAGATTCTGTTTAGGAATGAGTAATTATAAATATACCATAAAGATATAACCATGATTATTAATAGAGTTATAAATTTTCTTAGTATGTTATTCATAATTTATCCTATTATGTTTTTTATAAGAAAAATCGGAATTTTAAAAATTAATTCATATAGTAAAAATTATATGTGAGTTAATCTTCTCAATTCCGATTTATGATTTCTATAGCTTTAAGATATTAGTCTTCAAATTTTTTGAAGATTAAACTTGCATTAGTACCACCAAATCCGAATGAATTAGATAGTGCGTATTTAATATCTTTTTGCTTATTGTCTCCTCTAACGATATCAATAACTTCTGTTCCTTCTTCAGGATCATTACAGTTAAGAGTCGCTGGGATTATGCTGTCTCTCATAGCTAATAGAGAGTAAACTGCTTCAACAGCACCTGCAGCACCTAATAAGTGACCTACTGATGATTTAGTTGATGACATAGATACATCTGTACCTTCGAACATGTTTTTAACAGCTGTAAATTCTAACATATCTCCGCCTGGAGTTGAAGTTCCGTGAGCGTTAATGTAGTCAACATCTGAAGGTTTGATTTCTGCTTTTCTAAGAGCTTGTTTCATTGCTCTGAAACCACCATTACCTTCTGGAGCTGGAAGTGTCATGTGGTAAGCGTCTCCACTCATACCATAACCAACTACTTCACCATAAATTTTAGCACCACGAGCTTTTGCATGTTCATATTCTTCTAGTACTAGAACACCAGCGCCTTCACCCATTACGAAACCGTCTCTTTCTTTGTCCCAAGGTCTTGAAGCTACTTCTGGAGTATCGTTATATCCTGTAGATAAAGCTCTTGCAGATGCGAAACCTGCGATACCTAATCTTGTTACTGCTGCTTCAGCACCACCTGCAACCATAGCTAGGGCGTCGCCTCTTCTAATCATTTCAAATGCGTCACCAATAGCGTGAGTACCTGTTGCACATGCTGTAACTGGAGCTGTATTTGGTCCTCTTAGACCATATTTAATTGATAAATGTCCTGATGCTAAGTTAATTAGCGCTGATGGAATGAAGAAAGGAGAGATTCTTCTTGGTCCTTTTTCATTTAAAATTGTTGAAGCTTGCCAAATACTTTCTAAGCCTCCGATTCCTGATCCTATAGATACACCAACTTCGTCTTTTTCTTCGTCCGTTAGGCCGTTCATAATGCCTGAGTCTTCAACAGCGTCAACACCTGCTGCTATACCGTATACGATGAAGTCATCCATTTTTTTTCTATCTTTTACGTCAACGTAAGCGTCTGCGTTAAATTCACCTTTAGCTTCGCCTAATGGAACTTGACCAGCAACTTTAGCTGCTAAATCTTCACATTCACATTTTGTTATTTTGCTAATACCGCTTTTCTTTTTCAGCAAACCTTCTTCCCAGTTAGCTTCTAATCCATGGCCTAGAGGAGATACAATCCCCATACCAGTTATCACAACTCTTTTCATAAGTTATCCTTTTACTTTGTTAAATTTTTCGTTTTGTTAATCGTATTTTGATAATACTTTGGCAAAATAATTTTACTACATTTTATATCTTGAAAAAGATTTTGCAAGATATTTATTAAAATATAGCCCTTGCCAGAGTTCAAATTTTATTTCTAGTCGTTCCAGAAAACTTCATCTTCTGGTACTAGCTCTATGATTCTTGGGCTTAAGAACACCAATAACTCTGTATTTGGATGAATGATTGTTTCATCACCTTCTACAAAATAGTGTGTTGGAATACCTAAAATTAGTATATTTTCACCCAATCTTGAAGGTAGCTTAAATGTAGATACGTCACCTTTTGAAGTTCTTAGAACCATTTTCATGTCTAGCTTATCTTTTTTAACATCTCTTTCTTTGAATTGACTTTCCATCATTACAAATAGATCTGTTTCAAGTCTAGGATCTCTTGAACATTTACCTATGTCAAATCTACCTTGCCAGTGATTAGGAAGAACATATGTTCCTCTTGAAATAAGAACTGGGCTTGCAACTGGTTTCAAGAAAGTATGCAGAGATTTGATATCTAAGTTTTCTGAAACTGAGATAGCTCTACCTATAATTCCTTTTGAAGAAACTTTTATTGTGTCTCTTTTGAAAGCTTTAATCATATTTATCCAATTAATGCTATTGCTTCCCTTAGGATAAACTCTATATATGTCCATATCGTAAGCTACTAGGAATCTTTCTTTTTGGAATTCTAGAAGAGTTTTTCTCATAGTGTTTTCCGCGATGAAGTCACCTTCTATAATTATTACTTTATCTTCCCAGTCAACTATAAGGTTATTAAGTCCAGCACCTCTTAGAGCGTCTTCTACAGAAAGGATTACCTCTTTGTCGAATGGTAGATGGATATTCCATTTGCCAGTTCTGCTTAAGTGAAGCCTATTTCTTCTAGCATCATATGTATAATAAAGCTTAACTTGTTTAGAAACGAAAGATAAAACATTTTCTAAACTTCCATCTATACTTTCTATGCTAACTTTTTCCGAAAGATCTTCGTAAGAATATAATTCAACGCCTGTTTTATCTAGGATTTTAAGAATAACTTTTTCAAGTGGAACATCTTTAAACTCAACCTTTTCTACTATAAGTTTTGGAAGGTCTGCACCGCCGTCCATTCTTTCAACGAAAAATGCTCCTGGTTGAACGGCTTGAGTTGATGTTATGCTTTGAGAATTCCAATCAACATCACATCTCAAAGGAAGTTCTAAGTTTAGCTTTTCTGCTAAGTCTTGAGTTTTTAAGAATTTCTTTTTGTATACTGGAGTATATGTTTTTTCTTCTTCTACAGTAACTTCTTCTTTTTGGCTTAAAAGAACTTGCTTTTGACTATCTGTCATTTCACCAGTAAGGAAACTTTTGTAGTCATCTCCTTCCATGTTCATATAACCGGTATAACCAACATATTTTTCTGAATAGTTGTAACAGCCCGTTAACAAAATTAATCCTAATATATTTAATGCTTTAGTTAGTTTCATATAATTACTCCCTACGCAACCATTTTTAACTGTTCTACTTGTTTTTTTATTTCATCAGATAGTTCTGAAGATGCGCTACTTTCAGAAAAGTCACTACCCCCATTATTTAATGAGTCTGAATTTTCTTTTACTTGCTCTGTGTAATAAGATAACATTTCTTCAGGAGTTCTCGCATCATCTCCTTTATACTTTGATAATAGAGATCTATAATTTTCTGATGACTTTTCTGCTAGAACTTTATTTATAGTTTTTATTATATGTTTTGAAAGATCTATTAGAAGTGGGTAATGTTTATATTCTTCTAAAGACTTCGCCTTATTTTCAACAGCTACCAATGAAAGGATATTTTGTGAATTTTTGTAATACTCTTCGCAAGTGTATAGATGTCTTATATTCCATTCTAAACCATTTACGTGATGATCATTAGTTTCTTCTTTAATTTCTAATGATTGTCCTGCCGTTGAGTAAGATCTATTAATATTATCTTTTATCTTTGCAACTCTAACCTTTTCTTGGAATGATGAAAGATGTTCAGAGTTTTCTTCCTTAGAAAGAATATTTCTCTTATTAGCTGGCTCAGGAAGTTTTTCTTCAGCTATTTGAACTTCTTTTGGTTTAACAGCAATAACTTCTTCACTATATGGTTCTTTTGTATCATTTTCTTGAGAAATTTCTAAAGATATTTCTTCTACTTTTTCGTCCTCTTCATGGTGAAGTATGTTGCTAAATTCATCTAGCTTTTCCTTAAATTTATCTTTTAGATCTGAACCAGACCCTCCAAATTTACTTAATGAAGAAATTATTAAATCTTTTGATTTTACTATTTCTTTTGCTTCATACAAATTATTGTTTAGGATAAAATCTAAGTGGATGAACTTTGTTGCTTTCTTATAGCAATCCACTGCTATTTCATAATCAAGGAATTGATTTAACTTTTGAGATAAAACCTCTTTAAGTTCATTAGACTGAGAAGATACTAACTTTGTTAACTCTTCTTTCCAATTTTCACCAAAAGACTGTTTAGAGAACGCTTTAATTTTTTCAAGACTATCATAAGTATTAGAGAAGTCTTTTAGTTCATCTAAAATCCTTTTTTCTATAATACCTTTGTTACTTTTGTCCTTACTAAAAAATCCCAATTCTCCCTCCTGAAATAGATTATGCAGATTTGATTTTTGCTTTTAATTTTTCAAGTATATCATTTCCATAGTCTGAAAACATAGGTAAATATTTTTCATATTTTGGAAGTTTCGATGTTAATTCAAACTTATCTACTTCTTCTGAAGATAGAATTCCTTCAGCTTGCTTAAGAGCACTATAAGCTGTTTCGAATGCTGCTAAATCCTCAAACTTAACTATAAGTTCTTGAGCTTCATCACCTGCGTATTCCCTAATAAGATCTTTTATGCCTCTAACCCAGTTAGGCATAAACGTTTTAAAATAGTCATCATTTTGGAATTTTTCTAAATCATCTGGCGAGTGTTGGAATGATTTAATTCTATCAAAAAGAGCTTTCATTTTAGCATCTGGTTGTTTGATTTCTGCTTTAGCCTCTGATTTAACTTCTGGCTTTGCATTTTTATTTTCAGACTTAGTATCTTCTTTTTTAACAGAAGGCTTAGGAGTTTCTGGAATACCGCCTCCTCTATGCATCTTCATGATATTAAGGGCAGCTTTTTGATCCTTACTACCTTTTCTCTTTCTCTGTTCTGCGTTTGTAACTTTCTTAATAACCAACTCATCCTTAGCATAATATTTTTCAAAATATTCTGGCATATATTCTCTTATAGGATCAACCCCAAAAGGAAGTAAGTGCTTTTTAATTTCGTCATCTTGAAGTTCATCATTTTGTAACATTATAATATGAGCATTAAGTCTTGCTCCTCCAGGAAGGTGCTTTACTCTTTCAACAACTTCAGCTGAAACTTTTTTAAACATGTCATTAAGCATCTTAGGACCGCCCTCTAAGATGTGAAATTGTCTGTATAAATTGATAAGTCTATAAGCCTCTTCTAACTGCTTTTGCTCTTCTTCAGTTAGAATTGTTTCTGTGTCTTTTAACTTTATATCTACTTGTGAAGCATTTACTTGTGACTTACTCATCCCTCTCTCCTTGAAATATTTATATTTAATAATATCAAATTTATTGATAAGTTTCAAGTTTTTATTGATTTATTCAAGGATTTAAAAAACCTTAACAGCAGTACCGGTTGCAGTAATCATAAGCATGCTATTATTCTTTCCAAGAACTTCGAAATCTAAATCTAATCCGATTATTGCGTTAGCACCCTTTTCCATCGCCATTACTTCAAGCTCTCTAAGAACTTTTTCCTTAGCTTTAGCAAGTTCGCTTTCGTAAGATCTAGTTCTACCACCAACAAAATCTCTTATTCCGGCAAACATGTCTTTGAATACATTAACACCTGTTACTATTTCCGTAGAAACTAGGCCTAGATAATCTATTTTTTTCGCTTCTATTGTTGATGTTGTTGTAATTAGCATAATAATCTCCTCTATTTCTTAAATACAAAATACCATAAGAAGATTTTTTTTACAATGATATAAAATTGGATTATTTTGAAATAAAAAAAGGACCGAAAAATTTTCCGGCCACTTTTAATAAAGTTCTAAAATTCTTTGATTAAGAATTTGCGTCAATATATTCAACTGCATCAGACACTTTTAAGATTTTTTCAGCTTTATCATCTGGAATTTCCACGCCGAATTCTTCTTCAAATGCCATAACTAATTCAACAGTATCAAGACTATCAGCTCCTAGATCTTCAGTAAATGAAGATTCCATAGCTACTTTATCAGCTTCTACACCTAGGTTATTAACGATAATTTCTTTAACTTTTTCAAAAGTTGCCATTTTAGTTTTCTCCTTAATTAATTAAAATCAAATTTTTTGCACTTAGGCAAAATCGTCATGAGACGATGTGAATAAAAGTATATAACACCGTTTTTGCAATGTCAAGCCTTTATGCAAAAAATTTAATTCACACTTATACCTTTGTTTTTACTGGACTTTTACCAATTAAACTCTTAACATTCCGCCGTTTACGTGTAATGTTTGACCCGTAACATATGAAGCTTCATCTGATGCTAAGTATACACATGCATTAGCGATATCTTCAACTTGACCCATTTTCTTAGCAGGAATTTTAGTTAGAAGATCTTCTCTAGCTTTTTCTGGAATAGCATCTGTCATTTCTGTAGCAATAAATCCTGGAGCCACACAATTTACAGTGATTCCTCTTGGAGCTACTTCTATAGCCATAGATTTACTAAAACCTATTAGACCAGCTTTTGAAGCTGCGTAGTTAGCTTGACCAGCATTACCCATAACACCTACGATTGATGTCATGTTGATAACTCTACCAGCTCTATTTTTCATCATGTGTGGTAAGAATGCCTTTGTTAAAGCGAAGTTAGATGAAAGATTTACATCTATAACTTGTTGCCAATCATCTTGAGACATTCTCATCATTAGAGTATCTTTAGTGATTCCAGCATTGTTTACTAGAATATCTAGTTTTTCAACTTTAGTTAAAACTGCTTCAGCGAAGTCAGCGACTTTTTCTACGTTACCTGCTTCGTAAGCCATACCAATAGCATTTGCACCAATTTCACTTGCAACTGCTTGTGCTTTTTCTTCACTTCTTCCTGTGATGATTACTGTAGCACCTTGTTTATGCATAGCTTGAGCGATAGCTTTACCTATACCTCTTGTTCCGCCTGTTACTAAGGCTGTTTTACCTGTTAAATCTAACATAATATTAATTTCCTTCTTTTGTTTGTTTTTAACGTTTTATTATATTATTCATTTGCTTGTAAAATTGCAAGTAGAAATGATTAAGATATTGTATCATTAGAATACTTCACCTTCCCAACCGCCTTCTTCCATAACTTTAGAATTTACGCAAGATGAAGCATTATATGATGTACCTTTTGCACAACTTTTATCACAAGCATCTTTATTTCCCGCCGCACACATATTTTTAAGCCCATAATCGTCAGCAACCTCTAAGGCAGAAGAACACAAGCTAGCGTCTTTAGTTGATAGACATGCGTTAGCAAAAGCTGAAGATATACCATACTCATCTCCTTTAGATTCTGCATGTTCTACATATGCATCACAAACTTTTTTATTCCCCTTACCTACGCCAGCATTGGAACATGTATCACTTAAATAATAATCATAAGCCCACTCCTGATCCATCTCCTCTAGTTTATCTAAGAAACCATCACAAACTGCTTCGTTACCACCTTTTTGACAAGCATATGCCATACCATACTCACTTGAAGGGTTTGAGTCTAAGTATTTTTGGCATATTTCTGCATTACCACCTTTACAGGCATCTGCAAGCCCCTGTTCTGAAGTTGGATTCTTTGCTAAATATGCTTCACATACTGATTCAACACCATAACCGCAAGTGCTTCCCAGTTGGTCTTCACTAGGATTTGTGGCAAGCCAAGCATCACATACTGTTTTGTTACCACCTCTACAAGCACCAGCTAATCCACCTTGATATCCTGTGTCTAAAAAGGCTTGGCATACAGCTTCATTTCCACCTTCACATGCACTAGCTAATTGATATTGACTTGGATTTTCCAAGGATAAAAGTTTATCACAGGCCAGATCTATTCCTTGTCTACACGCACTAGACATTCTGGATTCTCTAGTCATACTTTCCACATAAGCTTCGCAAACTGAGTCTACTTTTGATTGAGTACATGCATTTGCTACATTACTTTGATAATAGGCATTATCTGTTAGAGCCTTACAAACAGCTTCATTTTTAGTTGCTCCACATGCTTCAGCTAATGCATAAGGGTCCATACCTCTAAACATTTCTCTTAAATCAGCACTAGGTTCAAATGGCTCTTCTGGTTCATCTCCGCCTCCAGGTTCGCCTGTATTTCCACCGTTACCGCCTGAATAATCCGGATCGTTTGTATTGTTTTTTGCAAAATGCTCTAAACCGTTTATATCTACACAAGATATTGTCATCTTTTCTATTTTATTCAGAAGATTACTGTCATTTATGATGTAGTTACAATCTTCTTCGTCGATACCTTCCATTTTAATTTCATATAAATCATTTGATACTGCTGAAATTGAATAAGTTCCTCCAAATGGAGTTATTGCTGATTTAATCATATTAGTATCTACAAACATATTTTCAAATGTTCTATCTTCACCTAATACAACACCTTCGTCTTGGAATTTTTGATTTGCATAGCTAGTTTCTATTTGTTGGTTTATACTTCCTAACTCTTGTTTTAATTCATTCATCTTGGAATTTCTATATGCCATTTTATATGCTATAATTGCAAGCACTGTTATAACTGCCATGATACCTAAAACACCAAGCATTTCGATCATAGACCTTCCATGTTTATTTTTTTTGATTTGAGATTGCATATCTTTATTACCTTTCATAAAAAAAACTCCCTTAATTTTCTTAAGAGAGTTTAACAAATTTTTTTATTATTTTCAAATGATTAATTATTCCAACCACCATCATTAATAATTTCTAAATTATAACAAGATCTTGTATCTCCTCTGTCGCAAGCTGTTTGACACAAAAGTTCACTACCTTGCTTACCACAACCAGAAGACATATTACTTACTGAGGCGCCTGAATCTATCCAAGCTTGACACACATTATCGTAACCAGATCCTTGACATGCAAAACCTAAGTTATTGTCTGTTGGATTACTTGATAAAAGAGCTGCACATGTTGCCTCATCTTTTCCCGAGCTACATGTTTCTTGTAATGATTGAGCGTCTGGATTAGTTTCTAAAAATGCTGCGCAAGCTCCTTCATGACCTCCTCTACAAGCACTCTTTAAGTCCCCTTGGGATTTACTAGGTAAGCTAATTAATTTTTCACAAATTAAATCGTTTCCTCCGGCGCATGCTAATCCTAAATAATATGAGCTACTAGTAACTTCTGCCATCTTTTCACAAGCACCTTCACCGCCACCTTTACAAGCAGTATATAATTCTGAAGCTGAAGTAGAACCAGTATCCATAAATGCTTGGCAAACCACATCACTACCTCCTTGGCAAGCCCAGGCCATATCTTTTGATGCCGGATTAGATTTTAGGTATTCCCCGCAGACAACATCCGAACCACTATTACCACACGCATATTTTAATTCAGCAGATGAAACTCCAGAATCAACATAAATCTGACAGACAGAATCATTGTTACTTCCTTCACATGCATTTCTAAGAAACATTGTATCTCCTGTAGTAGCGTATTTTTCACAAGCAGTTTGTATTCCAGCACTACAAACCAATCCATAGTATGCTGGCATAGGTATATCTTCTCTAGTCATAAATTCATCGCATGCTGCTGTGTTTTTAGAAGATGTGCATACGTACATTAAATCCATTGTTGGAATTTGACTAAGACTACTTACCAATTCTTCACTTGGAGTATATTCGTCGCCATTAGAACCTTCTGAAACAGATGAATTATTATTGACACTACCGTCAGGGTTAACCGACCCACCTGAGGCTGATGACTTTTGAGGAGTCATACCTGCATATGTCACAAAATTATTTCCTTCTGTTATCTCATTTTCAGTTGTACAAGCAATATAAACATCATCTAACTTCGTTACAAAGTCATCATCTTGAGCTATAAATTGACATTCTTCTTCACTATCTGCATTTGTTATATCAAGCCTATATAATTTTTCACTCATGGCTGTAACATCATATTCCCCGCCAAATGGCGTTATATTAGAATCCATTATACCAGTATCAACAAAAAGGTTTTTAAATGTTCTGTCCTCTCCTAGCACTACACCTTCATCTGTATAAGTAGTTCCTACATAATTTTTCTTTATGTTTTGAGATATACTTGCAACTTCATTTTTTAAATCATTCATTTTGGTTTGTTTATGAGCCATCCTGTACAACCTAAAACCTATCAAAACTATAATTGCGATAATTGCTAGCACCCCTAGCATTTCTATCATTGAACGACCTTTTGCTTTTTGTAATTTTTCTTTGCTTTTAACCATAAAAAAACTCCCTTAATTTTCTTAAGAGAGTTTAACAAATTTTTATAACATATTCAAATACATTATTTAGATGAAAATTCTTTAATATTTTCTAATGTATTGAAACAAACTAATTCTGAACCTTCTCCAAGGTCAAATCTTTTGAAAAGGTTTGTTAGAACGTTAGCAGTTCCACATTCTACAAAAGTTTTCATACCGTGTTTTGAAACCATGTTGTTAACAGATTGAACCCATTTAACTCCATTTGTTATTTGGAAAGTTAAGTGAGATTTAATTTCATCTGTAGATGCTTCTACTTCACCACTTTTGTTAGATAAGAATTTAATTTTAGGTTCTTGCATTTCTACTTTACCTAATAACTCAGCTATTTTATCTTGAGATGGTTTCATTAATTCTGAGTGAGTTGGTGTTGACACTGGCAAAGGTAATGCTCTTTTTGCACCAGCTTCTTTACATTTAACGCCGGCTTCTTCTAAACCTTTTTTATAACCAGAGATAACAACTTGACCTGGGCAGTTGTCATTGGCTATATCACAGTAAAAGTCTTCGCCTTTAGCTGTAACTTCATCACATATTTCTTTAATTTTTTCTACAGGAAGACCTAATATTGCCATCATACCAGCAACACCTTCTTCAACACATTCTGCTGCAAATTTACCTCTTGCATGAACAAGTCTAACGGCGTCTTCTAAACTTAATGCTCCACTAGCAACTAATGCTGAATATTCACCTAGAGAGTGACCTGCTACCATATCAGCGACTTCTTCTAATTTTTTACCTGAAATTTCTTCGAAAGCTCTTAATGTTGCGATTGAAGCTACTAAGATTGCTGGTTGAACGTTTTCTGGTTTACCAAGTGTAGCATCGTCGCCTTCAAACATAATTTTTGATATTTCATAACCTAAAGCTTTATCAGCTCTGTCGAATACTTCTTTAGCAGATGAGTAGTTATCATATAAATCTTTACCCATACCTACTTTTTGACTTCCCTGTCCTGGGAATGTAAAAATTGTAGTCATTTTTTATCCTTTGTATTTTGTTAAATTTCTTGTTAATGCTATATTTTTTGTTTTTAAAAATCAAGATTAAAGTATTTAGCAGAACTTCTCAAATTCCTCTCTGATTCTTTCTGCTCTAATTTCCATATCTTTTTCTTCCATTTCTGTTAATGGTTTATTCCATATAGTATCTGGCCAGTGAGGATCATTTTTTGTTCTGCAAATTACATGAACGTGAAGTTGTGGTGTCATGTTTCCTATTGCGGCAACATTAATTCTATCGCAAGGGAAAAGCTCTTCCATAACGTTTGATGCTAAAGTTATTTCACTTTGCAGCTGCATTTGATCTTCTTCTGTTAATTGGTTCATTTGTGTTATTGGATCGCCATTTTCTTTTAACTTTCTTGGTATTAGAAGTATCCAAGGACATTCTTCTTTGTTAGTCATTAGAACTGTTGAAAGCGGTAAATCTATTATGTAAGATTCGTTGTCGAAATTTTTTAATAATGCAAATTCTTTTTGTGACATTTTATTTATCTCCTTATGTTAATATGGAGGGACTTTATTCCCTCCAGTGATTTCTTATTTAATGTATTTTCTACAAAGTTCTAATTCTTCTGGAGTATCTACGTCTGCAGGTGCTTCCTTAATTAGTTTTATCTCTTTTAGAAGTTTAACATAAATTGACATGCCTAGTTCCATAACTCTAAGTTGCTCAAGCATTTCTCTTTTTTCTAAAATGCCAACTGGAGATGAAATGAACTTTTTAAGAGATTCTACTTTGTAAACGTAAATTCCTACGTGGTCGTAAATTTCTCTTTTATTATCTGCATCTCTGTCGAATGGAATTAAAGATCTTGAGAAGTATAAAGCCCTTGCTTCATCTTCACCTTCTTTAAAACCAGCGGCTACTTTTACAAAGTTTGGTTGATAGTAATCTTTTTCATCCATTATCTTTACTGGAGTTGTTACATCAGCGCCTGTCTTTTCTTGTAGTTCTACAAGAGCTGTAATTGCGTTAGGATTAACGTTAATAGCGTCTCCTTGGAAAGATACTGCTCTATCATATTTTGTTCCATCTGGATCTATCTTTTGTAGAGCTGCGTAGATTCTATCTGAACCTGAAGGAAGAGTTGGATCTGTTAAGATTGCTTCTCCACCGTTTTTAACTATTTCTTCTACAATTTCAGGATCGCCTGCTGCAACACATACATCGTAGTCAGTCATATTTTTAACGTTTTCGTAAATTCTTAAAATCATTGATTTGCCGTTGATATCAGCAAGAGGTTTGTTTGGACATCTAGTCGAAGCAAGACGAGATGGTATAAATACTATTGTTTTTGACATTGTATATTCCTTATTATATCAAGGTTTTCAAATTTTTGATTAACTAATCGTAAAAGGTAATTATGTCGAGTATTAATTATACACTTCCAAATTACTTTTATATCTATTTAATTCAAAACTTCAAAAACTCTAAAACTAACCTTTTAGGAAAGTTTTTCGTTAATTTATAGTTCGTTCTTGGACGAACCGTATAAATTTGCCTTTCTTAATATTTATAGCTTACCTTTAGAAAGCTGTATAAATTCATAAGTTTAGCTTTGTTATTTTGAGGTATTATAATAAAAAATGCAAGGAAAAAATTTAATATATATTTAAATTAGTATTTATGGTATAATCTATTAAAAATTTGGAGGAGTTATGGAACTTTATAATATAATTGGTGGAATTGGTGTTTTTCTATTAATACTGGATTATTTTTTATTAGAAACTGGTAGAGTTAAACCTCATGATATTTCTTATTGTGGGATAAATATTGCTGCCTGCGTATGCGTTCTTTATTCTTTAGCATTCGCATGGAATCTACCCTCTTTTATAATTCAAGTATCTTTTATTGCTATAAGTATATATGGTATTAACAGAGGCATAAAGGATAGAAAAAAAGGTTAATTTAGAATTCACTCTATTTATAAAAAAAACTCCCTATTGGGAGCTTTTTTATTTTTTGCTGTAAGGCATTTAGTCTTGGACTACTTACCTCTACCACTAGCTTTTTGAACTGTAGCTTTTGGAGCTGACTTAGTTGAAGCTGCTTTTTTAGCTGTAGATTTTGCAACTTTTGGAGTTGTATCTTTAGCTACTGCTGGAGCTTCTGCTTTTGGAGCAGCTGCTTCCATTTGTTTTTGCATTTCAGCAATTACTGCTTTTTCTGCTGCAACTTGAGCTTTTTGTTTAGCACCTTTAGCATCTTCGTTTCTTTCAACGTATTCAATGATTGCCATAGGAGCAGCGTCACCGTATCTGAAACCAGCTTTTAATACTCTTGTATATCCACCGTTTCTATCAGCGTATCTTTTACCTAATTCGTTGAATAGTTTTTTAACTGATTCTTCACATCTTAAGAAAGCGAATGCTTGTCTTCTTGATGCTAATGTATCTTTTTTAGCTAATGTGATCATCTTATCAGCAAAAGTTCTTAGGTCTTTCGCTTTTGGCAAAGTTGTTTTGATTTGTTCATGTTCGATTAATGCACAAACCATGTTTGAAAGCATTGCTTTTCTGTGTGATGATGTTCTATTTAATTTTCTTCCTGACATTCTGTGTCTCATTGTAGTATACCTTTCTTCTTTTGCTTTACATCAACTTGTGATGTGGATTTAATTTCATCTTGCCCTCACCTAATAGCTTAAGCGAAAGGCAAGATTAAATAATTATTTTATTGAATTATTAGCTATATGGATTTTCATATTTTTTAGCTAGTTCTTCAATGTTCTCTGGTCTCCACCCTTCTACTTTCATACCAAGGTGTAAGCCCATAGCTTCTAGTTGACTCTTAATTTCGTTTAGAGATTTTCTACCGAAGTTAGGAGTTTTCAACATATCGTTTTCAGTTTTTTGAACTAGATCTCCAATGTAAAGGATTTCGTCGTTCTTTAAGCAGTTGTCTGCTCTAACTGATAATTCTAGTTCATCTACTTTTTTCAATAGAGCCTTAGGGAATGGTAGTTCTTCTTCTACTTCTTCCGCTGTAACTGTTTCAGGATCTTCAAAGTTGATGAATAATGTTGCTTGATCAGTCATGATTCTAGCTGCTAATGCAACTGCATCTTCTGGAGTCATAGCACCATTTGTTTTAACTGTTAGTTCTAGTTTGTCGAAGTCTGTTCTTTGACCAACTCTGGCTGGTGATACTTTGTAAGCAACGTTTAGAACTGGTGAGAAGATTGCGTCTAAAGAAATGTATCCGATAGGTGCGTTTTCTACTTTTAGTTCTTCTGAAGTTTTATAACCTTTGTTTGTATCAGCAAATAGTTCGATATTAATTTCGCCTTTGCCGTCTAGGTTACAAAGTACCAAGTCTTTGTTTAGAACTTCTACGCCATTAGCTTCTTCGATGTCGCCTGCAGTAACTACGCAAGGACCAGTTGCTTTTAACGTTAATTTCTTTTGTCCCATAGAATGTGATTTTAAGCTAACTTGTTTTAAGTTAAGCATAAATTCTATGATATCTTCTTTCATACCTACTTTTGATGAGAATTCATGTAAAACGCCATCAATTTTCATTCCTACAAGAGCTGTACCTTGTAAAGATGATAGTAAGATTCTTCTTAAAGCTGTTCCTAAAGTCAGACCGTAGCCTCTCTCCAATGGTTCTGCAACTAAAACAGCTTCATTTTCTCTCGCTGTTTTTTCAATTGTTACTTTTTCTGGTTTTATTAGATCTTGCCAATTATGTTCTATCACTGTATTATCTCCCATGTTTGGATTTGGACTATATTTTTTTGTTCGCTTTGAAAACCAAAGCAAGGGTTAATTAAAAAATTAAACCCTTCTAGCTTTCTTAGCTCTACAACCGTTGTGTGGTACTTTAGTTATGTCAACGATAGTTTGAACAACTAGACCAGCTGATTGTAAACCTCTGATTGCAGCTTCTCTACCAGAACCTGGACCGTGAGTTTTAACTTCAACGCTTTTCATTCCATGTTCCATAGCTTTTTTAGCCGCATCTTCTGCAGTGATTGTTGCAGCATATGGTGTAGCTTTTTTAGCACCTTTGAAGCCGTGGCAACCTGATGTAGACCAGCTTACTACTGAACCTGAAAGGTCTGTAATTGTGATTCTTGTGTTATTGAAAGTAGCTAAAACGTGTGCAATTCCAGCAGGAACGTTTTTTCTTTCTCTTTTTTTAACTTTTGATACTGTAGCCATTTTTAATTAACTCCTAACTATTTCTTCTTACCTGCTATCGCAACGGCTTTACCTTTACGAGTTCTAGCATTAGTTCTAGTATTTTGACCTCTTACTGGAAGTCTTTTAGTGTGTCTGATACCTCTGTAACATCTAAGATCTTGAAGTCTTTTGATATTCATAGAAACTTCTCTTCTTTTGTCACCTTCCACACTGTATGTAGAGTCGATTAAATCACGGATTTTGATAATTTGATCATCTGTTAATGATGAAACTCTCATATCGTCTTTAATTTTTAATTTTTTGCAGATTTCTACTGCTGTTGTTCTTCCAATTCCATAAATATAAGTAAGAGCAATAACAACTCTCTTTTCATTTGGAATATTTACACCTGATATACGTGCCAATTTTTGTCTCCTTGAGTATTATCTTAAAAATTGTTTTTATATTATGCAATCTGTACTAAATGTCAATAAAAAAGTTTCTTTTTATTTCATCGCCGGGTCAGCTCAACAAAAAGATCTCGAGTAAATGCTTTTTCATGTCAAATAGATGATTTACACCTTTGGGTTTTGCTGAGAGGTTACCTTTTGCTCTCAGCGCGCAACCTTATCTAAATCTTCTTTTTTGTTTACCAGCAGATTTCATGATAGCTTCATACTGGCTAGAGATTAGATGAGATTGAATTTGTGAAATTGTTTCCATAATAACGTTTACTATGATTAACAATCCTGTTCCGCTTATCAACATAACACCAAAGTTTCCTGTTACATAGTCTGGTAATAAGCAGATTACTGCTAGGAAGCCAGCTCCGAAAACTGTTAGTCTAGTTGTTATATAATCAAAGTATTTAGCAGTTGATTCACCTGGTCTAATTCCTGGGATGAATGCTCCACTGTCTTTTAAATTTTCTGCTGTTTCTTCTGGATTAAAGTGCAATGATGCAAACATAAATGAGAAGAATACTATTAATAAACCTACTACTATGATATAAGTTAAGCTTCCGATTTGTAGGAATGAGTTAACTAATTGTAGTGAGTTAGATTGTACGCCTGCTTTACTTAAGAAAGTAGCAATAAGAGCTGGGATACCTACTAGCGATTGAGCGAAGATTGGAGGTAATACACCTGCAAGGTTTAGCTTCAATGGCATGTGTGTCATATTTTGGTTACCCATCATATTAGCTCTTTTTGGATAATGGATTGATATTCTTCTTTGAGCCATTTCTACGAAAACAGTTACGTAGAATAATGCTAGAATACCTGCAATAATAGCCATTAATGTTATAGGTTGGATTTGACCAACATTAGCTAATTGAGTTAATTGCATAAATCTTGTTGGGAATGTAGTTATGATACCAGCAAAGATTATTAATGATGATCCTTGTCCAATACCTTTAATAGTGATTTGCTCACCCATCCACATAACAAGCATAGTACCTGCTAGTAATGAAACCATTGTTGAAAAGATGAAAAATCCACCTGGGTTTATTACAGCACCTTCTGTTGCCATAAGTCCCATAGCCATACCGTAACCTTGGATTAAACAAATCAAGATTGTTAGATATCTAGTGTATTGATTTATCTTTTGTTGACCTGAAGGACCTTCTTTTCTTAGTTGAGAAAGTGACGGTGTAACAAAAGTCATCATTTGCATAATGATTGATGCAGAGATGTAAGGTATGATGTTCAATGCGAAAATCGTCATTCTAGATAACGCACCACCAGTGAATGAGTTAAAGATATCTAGTAATCCAGACCCCTCACCTGAGAATAATTCTTTCAACGCAGACGCATCAACACCTGGTAATGGTATGAAAGAACCCACTCTATAAATTATTAAGACCATGATTGTGAAGAAAATCCTCTGTTTTAAAGCAGAAGATTTCTTCAAATCTGTCATTGATATGCTTGATGCTATTTTTTCAGCAATAGAACTCATATGCAATCACCTTATTTTTTAGATTTATTTTTCTTTTCTAATCTAGAAACTTTTTCTTTGTTTTTAGCAGGAAGTTTACCTTCTACTTTTTTAGCTTCGATAAGTTTCACAGATCCACCAGCTTTTTCAACAGCTTCTTTAGCACTGTCTGAACATTTAGCTACTTCTAATTTTAAAGCTGATTTAACTTCACCTTTAGCAATAACTTTAACGCCGTTTTTAGCTTTTGAAATTACGCCTGCTTCTACTAGAGTAGCTTCGTTAATTTTAGCTGATGCTTTTAATTTTTTGCTATCTACAGCTGCTTGTAATTTTTCTAAAGTTACTACAGCGTAAACTTTTTTGAATACAAAGTTTGAGAAACCTCTAGTTGGTAATCTTCTGTGTAAAGGAGTTTGTCCACCTTCGAAACCATTGATAGATACGCCTTCTCTAGATTTTTGTCCTTTGTGACCTCTACCAGCAGTTTTACCTTTACCTGATCCGATACCTCTACCAACTCTCATTTTAGAGCTTTTAGCACCTTTGTTGTCTGATAACATATTTAATTTCATTTTTTAATTCCTTTTTTTAAAATTTTTATATTATTCAACAATTTCTACCAAGTGAGATACTTTTTTAACCATACCTCTAACTTCTGGCGTGTCTTTTAATTGTTTTGTAGAATTAATACCTCTCAAGCCTAAGCCTTTAACAGTAGCTCTTTGTTTTTCATTTCTACCGATAACGCTTTTTACTTGTCTTACTGTAATCATTTTATCTGCCATCTTTGTTACCTCTTAAACTATTTAGCTTCTTTTTCTTCTTTTACTAATTTAAGATTGATGTCTCTTCTGTTAGTAATTTCGTTTACTTTAAGACCTCTTCTGTCTGCAACTGATTTAGGAGAAAGAGTTCCTTCTAAAGCTTTGAAAGTTGCTCTGATCATGTTATGAGGGTTTGATGTACCTAATGATTTTGCTACGATATCTTGGATACCTAATACTTCGAATACAGCACGCATTGGACCACCAGCGATAATACCTGTACCTGAAGGAGCTGATCTTAATACTACTCTACCAGCACCAAATGTTGCTTTAACGTCTGAGTGTAAAGTTCTACCTTCTTTTAATGGTACTTTAATCATGTTCTTTTTAGCTGCTTCTGTAGCTTTTTTAACCGCAGTTGGAACTTCGATTGCTTTTCCTGTACCGAAACCTACTTTACCATTTTTGTCACCAACAACTACGATAGCTGCGAAAGACATGTTTTTACCACCTTTAACAACTTTTGTAACTCTGTTGATGAAAACTAATTTATCAAATAGACCATCATCTGCTTTTTTATTTTGTTTTATAGCCATTTTATTATTTCCCTTTTATTAAAATTCTAAACCGTTTTCTCTAGCAGCATCAGCCAAAGCTTTAACTCTTCCGTGATATTTAACACCACTTTTATCGAAGATTACTTTAGAGATTTTTTCTTTTTTAGCTAGTTTAGCTATTTCTGCACCTACAAGTTTCGCAGCTTCAATACCGTAAGTTTTTTCAGCTTTGAAGTCTTTTGATTTTGTAGAGAAAGAGCATAATGTTTTAGCTTCTTTATCACAAACTATTTGAGCATAGATGTTTTTTAAAGTTCTGTTAACAACTAGTCTTGGAAGACCACCTTTGTTATTCTTTTTTAACTGGTATCTTGCTCTAGCTTTTCTTTTATCAGATAAGTTCATTTCTTTATTCCTTATATAATTTTATCTATTTCTGGTTTTTACCGAAGATTATTTCTTCTTACCTTCTTTTCTACGAACATATTCGCCTTTGTATCTAATACCTTTTCCTTTGTATGGTTCAGGTTTTCTGTAGGCTCTGATTTCTGATGCAACTTGTCCAACTAATTGTTTATCTGCAGAAGTTAATTTAATTTCTGTAGCACTTGGACATTCTGCTTTAACACCTTCTGGAAGTTTGTAAATAACTTCGTGAGAGAATGCTAAAGATAAGTTTAATGCATTACCTTGTAGTTGAGCTTTATAACCAACACCTTTTAGTTCTAGTTCTTTAGTGAAACCTTCAGAAACACCAACTACTGCGTTGTTAATATTAGCTCTAGTTGTTCCCCACATAGCTGTAGAAAATTTGTCATTTTCTTTAACTGGAGCAACGATTACCTTGTTATCTTCTATTTTTACTGTAACAGCGCTAGGTACTATAGCAACTCTTTGCTCACCTAATTTACCTTTAACAACTACTTCGTTGTTTTCGATAGAAACTGTAACGCCGTCTTTGATCTCTACTGGATATTTTCCAACTCTTGACATCTTAAATTTCCTTATTCTCTAATTAAAATACTGTACAAATGATTTCGCCACCAAGGTTCTTTTCTCTAGCAGTATGATCCGCCATAACACCTTGTGCAGTTGAAAGTATCGCAACACCCAAACCGTTCATAACAGCAGGAATTTCAGCTGATTTGCTGTATACTCTTCTACCTGGTTTAGAAACTTTTTTAACTTCTTTGATTGCGCCTTCGCCTTCGAAATATCTAAGAGTAATAGTTAATTCTTTAACACCAGCTCTTAATTCTTTTTCGTCGTAGCTTGTAATGAAACCTTCTTCTTTAAGAACTTCTAAAACAGCTTTTCTTAATTTAGAAGATGGGCACGCTACTGATTCTTTTTTTGCCATTTGACCATTTCTGATTCTGGCTAACATATCTGCAATTGTATCTGAAATTTGCATTTTTCTTTTCCTTTTCTTACAGTATCCCTTGTGGGACTTATAAAAATTAATATTATATTACAACATCTTTGGCATCAATAATTGTAACAGATTTTATTAGATTACCAGCTTGATTTTCTTACGCCTGGTAACTTACCTTCATTCGCAAGCTCTCTAAGAGCGATTCTGCTGATTTTGAACTTTCTGTAGAAACCTCTAGGTCTTCCAGTGATTTCACATCTGTTTCTAATTCTTGTAGCAGATGAATTTTTAGGTAATTTGTCTAGAGCCATATTAGCCTTTACTCTGTCTTGAGCAGAAGCGTTTTTATCTCTAGCTATAGCTAATAGTTTCTTTCTTTTAGCAGAAAATTTAGCTACTAATTTTTTTCTTTTTTCGTTTCTGTTGATCATTCCAACTTTTGCCATAATCTCAATCCTTCTAATTAGTTAAAAAACGGGAAGTTAAACATAGATAATAAAGCTTTAGCTTCTTCATCATTTTTTGCAGTTGTAGAAACTACGATATCCATACCTCTGATTTTATCGATTTTGTCATAGTCGATTTCAGGGAATATAATTTGTTCTTTAATACCGAATGCATAGTTTCCGTTTCCGTCGAAAGATTTACCGTTAATACCACGGAAGTCTTTTGTTCTTGGCAACGCAACATTGATTAATCTGTCTAAGAATTGGTACATGTTTTCTCTTCTTAGAGTAACTTTAACACCAATTGGCATACCTTCTCTTAATTTGAAAGATGCAACTGATTTTTTAGCTTTACAAACAACTGGTTTTTGACCTGCGATTCTTGTCATATCATCTACAGCACCGTTAATTCTTTTTTTATCGTCAGTAGCTTCACCTACTCTCATATTTAAAACGATTTTATCTAGTTTTGGAATTTGGTAATCATGAGAATAACCAAATTTCTCTTTCATTTCTTTTTTAATTTTTTCTACGTATAAGTCGTGTAACCTAGCCATTTTATTTTTCCTTCAATTTGCTGTGCCCCAGTCGGGCATCCAATATTGCGCCTAACCTTGTGAAGCTTAAGCGATTACTTCACCAGTTCTTTTAGAAACTCTTACTTTTTTACCATCTTCTAAAGTTTTATAACCAACTTTAGTAGCTTTGCCGTCTTTTGGATCAACTAAAGCAACATTTGATGCGTTGATTGGTTTTTCAATTTCAACGATACCTGCTTTTTTACCCATAGCGTCAGCTTTTTGGTGTTTTTTAACGATATTAATTCCAGCCACGATAACTTTGTTTTCTTTTGGCATAGATTTAACAACTTTACCTTTTTGACCTTTGTTTTTACCAGTCAAAACGATTACTTCGTCATCTTTTTTAACTTTTAACTTAATATTAGTCATTGTTCTATATTCCTTCTTAATATTTAAATTATAGTACTTCTGGAGCTAGAGATACTATCTTTTGGAATTTACCTCTAAGTTCTCTTGCCACAGGGCCAAAGATACGAGTTCCGATTGGCTCTAAGTTTGTGTTCAACAATACTGCTGAATTGTGATCGAACTTTAATGAAGAACCATCTTTTCTTTTAATTTCTTTAGCTGTTCTAACAACTACAGCTTTGTAAACTTTTCCTTTTTCAGCTTTACCTCTAGGAATAGCGTCTTTAACAGAAACTACAATAACATCACCGATAGAAGCATATCTTCTTTTAGAACCGCCCAATACCTTAATACATTGAACAGATTTTGCTCCTGAGTTATCTGCAACGTCTAAAACTGTTTGCATTTGTATCATATCTAAATACCTCTTACCTTACTTTTTATTTTTTATCTTCAACTAACAATTCCCAAGTTTTAGTCTTAGAAAAAGGTTTAGTTTCTATAATTTTTACTATTTCACCAACTTTTGCAACATTTTTTTCATCATGTGCGTGAAATTTTTTGTTACTTTTAATGAATTTTTTATAAAGTGGGTGTTTGAATTTTCTTTCAACGTCAACCACGATAGTTTTATCCATCTTAGTACTTACTACTGTTCCTTGCAAAACTCTTTTTGGCATTATTTTGCTCCTTCTTTAATATTTTGCTTTTTAGCTTCTGTTTGAAAAGTTTTTAATCTAGCGATATCTCTTCTTACTTTTCTAATTTCTGAAACGTTGCTTAACTTTCCAGTTGCTAAACCAAATCTCAAGTTCATTAAAGTTTTCTTTAACTCAACGATTTTTTCTTGCATTTGATCAACAGTCGCTGTTCTCAATTTTAAAATGTCGTTCTTTTTAGCCATCTTATATAACCCTTTTTATAATGTTTTTGCAACACTTTTTTTTATTTTTTTTATTCGAATTCTCTTCTAGCTACGAATTTACATTTAACTGGAAGTTTGTAAGCTGCTGCAGTCAAAGCTTTTTCAGCTATATCAGCAGGTACACCGTCTAGTTCGAAGATTACTCTACCTGGTTTAACTCTGCAAGCCCAGTAATCTACAGCACCTTTACCCTTACCTTGTCTTACACCGATTGCTTTTGATGTAACTGGAAGATCTGGGAAGATTCTAATCCAAAGCTTACCTTGTCTTTTCATTGTTCTAGATACAACTCTTCTGGCAGCCTCAATTTGTCTTGAGTTAACTCTTTCAGATGATAGAGCTTTTAGACCGAATTTACCAAAGCTTAGTTCAGTTCCGCCTTTAGCCTCACCTCTAATTCTGCCTTTGTGCATTTTTCTAAATTTTGTTCTTTTTGGCATTAACATTTTCTATATTCCTTATATTTTTCGTCTTAACAATAAATCTTTTTATTATTTTTTACCTTTTGCAGGTGCTTTTTCTTCAACATAAGTTGTTTTATCGCCAGTATAAATCCAAACTTTAATTCCGATAACGCCGTAAGTTGTATTTGCTCTTGCGATTCCGTAAGAAATGTCAGATCTTAAAGTATGAAGAGGAATTCTTCCTTCTTTTGACCACTCAACTCTTGCGATTTCAGCACCATTTAAACGACCACCGATAGAAACTTTAATACCTTTAGCGCCCATTCTCATAGCATCTTGTAAAGCTCTTTTCATTGCTCTCTTATATGAAATTCTTTTTTCAATTTGTCTAGCAATGTTTTCAGCTGTGATTTTTGCATCTAATTCAGGTTTTTTAACTTCAACGATGTTTAATACAACATCACCTTCCGCTACTTTTTGAACTTCTTTTTTAAGAGTTTCAATTCCCTCACCTTTTTTACCGATGATAACACCAGGACGAGATGCGTGAATGTTAATAACAGCTTTCTTAGAAGATCTTTCAATAACAACTTTTGATAAACCAGCTGATGCCAACCTTTTTTCTAAGAATTTTCTGATTTTAATATCATTATGCAATAATTTAGCATAATCTTTTTTCTCAGCGAACCATTTTGATCCCCAAGTTTTGTTAATAGTTAATCTTAGACCTATTGGATTAATTTTTTGTCCCATATCTAGTACCTTCTTATTTAGCTTCTTTTACTTTAGCTGTTTTTTTTGCTTCAACTGTTGGAGCTTTTTCTTCAACAACAATAGTTAAATTTGCAAAGTGTTTGAACACTTTAGCTGCACGGCCTCTAGCTCTAGCACGAAATCTTTTTAATTTCATTGCTTTTCCAACATAAGCTTCTGACACGATCAATCTATCAACATCTAAGCCGTGATTTTTTTCTGCATTAGCCATTGCTGAAAGAACTGCTTTTTTAACTTCGTTAGCAACTCTTTTCTTAGAGAAAGTCAATAAGTTAAGTGCTGTTTCAACGTTCTTACCTCTAATTAAACCAGCAACTAGGTTTAATTTTTGAGGAGATGTTTTCAACATTTTTACGAAAACTCTCGCTTGATTCTTTTCGATTCCATATCTTTTTGTTTCAGTCATTTTTTCAAACTTCCCTTATATTATTTCTTTTTAGCTTTTTTATCAGCGCCGTGACCATAATAATTTCTAGTCGGAGCGAACTCACCTAGCTTATGACCAATCATTTCTTCACTTACTAATACAGGAACGAATTTGTTTCCATTATGAACAGCGAATGTTAAGTCAACCATGTTAGGTAGAATAGTTGATGCTCTTGACCAAGTTTTAATTGGTTTTCTGTTGTTTTCAGCGTTTGCTTTTTCAACTTTTTTCAAAAGCGACGGGTGTATGTAAGGCCCTTTCCAAACTGATCTTGTCATTTTTCTAATTCCTTTTATTTATTATTTCTTTTTAGCTTTATGTCTTGTAGTGATAATAAATTTATCAGTTCTCTTATTACTTCTAGTTTTAACACCACGAGTTTTCTTACCCCAAGGAGTAACAGGATGCACACCGAAGTTAACACCTTCACCACCACCATGTCTGTGGTCGATTGGGTTCATGGCAGTACCTCTAACAGTTGGTCTAACGCCCATCCATCTTTTTCTACCAGCTTTACCGATTTTAACGTTTCTGTTATCAGGGTTTGATACAACACCGATAGTTGCGAAACATTCAGATCTAACCAATCTTAATTCACCTGAAGATAATTTAATTTGAGTGTAATCACCATCTTTACCTGCTAATTGAGCATATGCACCAGCAGATCTAGCTAATTGACCACCTTTACCAGGTTGTAATTCAATGTTATGAATAATTGTACCAACTGGAATCGCTTTTAATGGAAGCGCATTACCTGGTTTAATATCTGCAGTTTCTGAAGTTACAATTTTATCACCAACTTGTAATTTTTGTGGAGCTAAAATATATCTTTTTTCACCGTCTTTGTAGTTAACCAATGCGATAAATGCAGTTCTATTTGGATCATATTCCAATCTTTCTACAACACCTTCAACACCAACTTTATTTCTTTTGAAATCAATGATTCTATAAAGTTTTTTGTGTCCACCACCAATATGTCTAGTAGTAATTCTACCAGTATTGTTTCTACCACCAGTTCTTTTCAAACCAGCAGTCAATGACTTTTCAGGTCTACCTTTGTAAAGTTCAGATCTATCGATAAGAACTAGACTTCTCATACCAGGTGTAATCGGTTTAAACGTCTTTAATGCCATTTTTCTATACCTTCTTAATTATTCTTTATTTAACATTTTCTGTTATATCTATGTTAGAACCTTCTTTTAGAGTAACGTAAGCTTTCTTAAAGTCAGCTTTTTTACCTCTAACGCCTCTAAATACTCTTCTTTTACCAGATTGGTTCAATGTGTTCACAGAAACAACCTCAGCACCATAAATAGATTCTACAGCATTCTTAATTTCTTCTTTTGTTGCACTAGTAGCTACTTGGAAAGCAATCTTTCCATGAGAAGCAACTAAAGTACCCTTCTCTGTAATCAAAGGTTTTACTAGAACTGTAAAATCTCTTTCTGTAGCTTTTTTTATTGTCTTTTTAGTTTCAGCCATTTTCTAAATTCCTTTATTTCGCAAATCTTGCTTCAAGTTTTGCAACAGCTTCTTTAGTTAAAACTAACTTTTCATGTTTCAAGATATCATAAACGTTTGCACCTTGAACTGGAAGAACGTCAGCATGTTTAATATTAGCAGATGACTTTTTGAAGTTTTCATCAAGAGCTTCACCACCAATAACTAATACTTTATCTAAACCTAATTTTGTGAATTGGGCTTTTAAAGTTTTAGCACTTGCTGCTTTAGTTTTTTCACTGTCGATAACGATTAAGTTCTTTTCTTTCATTTTAGAAGATAAAGCCATTTTCAAACCTAAAGCTCTAACTTTCTTTTGAAGAGAAAAACCGTGATCTCTTACTACAGGACCGTGTATCTTACCACCACCTCTCATATGATGAGATCTTAGCGAACCTTGTCTTGCAGCACCAGTGCCTTTTTGTTTAAAAGGTTTTTTACCAGTTCCAGATACTTCTGAAACAACTTTAACCTTGTGATTACCAGATCTTCTTTTAGCTAATTGCCAAAGAACAACCCTGTGTAATATACTTTTTTGAGGATCCAATCCGAAAATATCTTTTGATAGATCGATTTGTTCAACAACTTTATTATCTAATGTTAATACATCTAATTTCATAATCTACCTCTCTTAAGCTTTCAATACCGCTGGAACAGGCAAATCTTTTTGTTCTTTTTTAACCGCGTCTTTAATTACAACGTAAGAACCTTTAGATCCTGGTACAGCACCTTTTACTAAAATTAAACCATTTTCAACATCAGTAGATACAACTTTTAAGTTTAAAGTAGATTGTAGTTCATCACCATAGTGACCAGCCATCTTCTTACCTTTGAAAACTCTACCTGGGTCTTGACATTGACCAGTTGAACCGTGAGATCTATGCGAGATAGATACACCGTGAGTAGCTTCTAAACCACCAAAGTTCCATCTTTTCATAGCGCCGGCAAAACCTTTACCCTTAGTATATGCTTGGCAATCTACGAATTGACCATCAACAAAGTGATTAGCAGCTAATTCGTCGCCAGCTTTTAATAAACAATCTTTTGAAACGCGGAATTCTACAAGCTTTCTTAAAGCATCAACTCCATTCTTTGCGAAATGACCTTTCAATGATTTTGAAATATGCTTATCTTTAGCAGCTTCAAAACCCAATTGAACAGCATCATAACCATCTTTTTCTTCAGTTTTTGCACAAACAACTTTACAGCCATTCATTTGCAAAACTGTAACAGGTACGTGAGCATTATTTTCATCAAACACCCTAGTCATACCTATTTTTTTAGCTATTAAACCAGTTCTCATTTTATTTTCCTATACTTACCTTTTTATAGTTCTATTTTAACTTCTACACCAGATGAAAGTTCTAACTTTCCAAGAGCGTCAACAGTTTGTGGATTTGGATCCAAAATATCGATAATTCTTTTACAAGTTCTTATTTCGAATTGTTCTCTTGACTCTTTGTTTACGTGCCAAGATTTGTTAACTGTAAAGCACTCTCTTTTTCTAGGAAGAGGTATAGGCCCTTTCACAGTAGCGCCAGTTCTTTTAGCTGTATTCACTATTTCTTTAGTGCTTTCATCTAAGGCGTTGTGATCAAAGGCTTTTAATTTGATTCTTATACTAGAATTTAACATCTATTCTAATTCCTTTAATAATTTTAAATAATCCGCAGCTTATCAGGGGTTTCCTATATAGTTCTGCGAGTTCTTAAATTTCAATTACTTACATGGATTCTTTGCTGAACCTATGCAAGTGATTTGAAAATATATCCTTTTGAATTTAAATGCAAGGAAAAAATGTAAAAAAATCAACTTTTTTTGATTCCCTATTATAAATGCAAAATAAATGGTGTAAATTAGTGATTTTTCTAATAAAAAATCTCAAACAACACACCAACATAATGGTTAATTATTTTTTTCTTGACATATATTCTTCCACTGGTAAAATACCTGTAAATACTTATTAAATGTTAAAATATGAAACAAATACTATTAGACTTATCAAGTCTAGGCGAGATAACAATCTCCATGAAAAAAACTGAGAATGAAATTACCTTTCAAATAAAAAGAGAGGAAGAAGAGCACTATAAAGTGGAAATAAAGTCTTCAAACCCTAAGAAAGATAAAGATTTCTCAAAAAGTATCGAGAAATGGTCCCTTCTCCCAAGACACAATGAGAAACCACTTTCAAAGGAAGAGTTAAAATCTTTTATTGAAACCCTACAGGCATTCATTTCTGCATACATTCCTTCAATAGAAGATGTACACATAACACCTACAATTGTGAAATTTAAAAAAGAATATGAGCATGGCTTTATATTCAATCCGGAAATTCCACATGAGGCGCTTGAGTATTGCGAAGCTGTTGATATAAACAAAATTGGATTCAAATTAAAAGAATTGCTGGATATCAGATTTAAAAAATCTTAACAAATCTGATAAAGAAAACAAAAGCTCCTAGTTACAGGAGCTTTTTTAATAAAAAATCCTCCGCTGACTAAACGGAGGAACCGATGGTCCGGCTTTACCATTTTCGTTCGCCACTACCAATGGTTCTGAAAGAGGCGTTGATTACAAGGACTGGTCAAGCCCCCTCTTTCGAATTGCGACTTTACCATCCAAAATGATAGCAGCTGTCGCGTCCTGTGTTAATTGATAATTTGAAATACGATTTGTCTCCAAATCTGATCAAGAGTTATCTTTAAAAAGAATTAGTGTGAGGATTGAATCTAGCCTTAAATTCTATCTCACACTATTTCTTGTGGGCATAGCCCGGGTTTAAATATTATTTATCTTTTATTCGCCTTTTGCTTTAGCGATAATTTCTTCTGCTACGTTGTTTGGAACTTCAGCATAGTGACTGAATACCATTCCGAACACAGCTCTACCTTGAGACATAGATCTTAAAGTATTAACGTAACCGAACATGTTTGCTAGAGGAACTTTAGCAGTAACTACTCTAACGTTATGTCTTGTATTCATTTCAGCAACTTGACCTCTTCTAGAGTTGATGTCACCGATAATGTCACCCATGTATTCTTCTGGAGTTTCTACTTCAACTTCCATCATAGGTTCTAGTAATTTAGGTTTCGCTGATTTAGCTGCTTCTCTGAATGCTGCTCTTGCTGCGATTTCGAATGCTAGAACTGAAGAGTCAACGTCATGGTAAGCACCGTCTTCTAATGTAGCTTTAAAGTCTTCACAAGGGAAACCTGCTAGCACACCAGTTTGCATTGCTGATTTCAAACCTTTTTCAACACCTGGGATGTATTCTTTTGGAACGTTACCACCAGTGATAGTAGATTCGAATTCAAAACCGAAACCAGGTTCTTGTGGTTCAAACTTGATCTTAACTTTCGCGAATTGACCAGATCCACCAGATTGCTTCTTGTGAGTGTAGTCTTGAGTAACTTCTTGAGAGATTGTTTCTCTGTATGCCACTTGTGGAGCACCAACGTTACATTCAACTTTAAATTCTCTTCTCATTCTGTCTACGATAATGTCTAAGTGTAACTCACCCATACCTTTAATGATTGTTTGACCAGATTCTTGATCAGTAGTAACTCTGAAAGAAGGATCTTCTTTAGACAATCTTTGAAGAGCTATAGACATTTTTTCGATGTCAGCTTTAGTTTTTGGCTCAACAGCTACTTCAATAACTGGTTCTAGAGCATCAATAGATTCTAGGATGATTTGGTGAGATGAATCAGCCAATGTATCACCTGTGTTAGTATCTTTCATACCTACTAGAGCTACGATATCACCTGCATAAGCTTCTTTGATTTCTTCTCTTGTGTTCGCGTGCATTAATAACATACGACCAATTCTTTCTTTTTTACCTTGGTTAACGTTCATCACATAAGAACCTGATTCTAGTTTACCAGAATAAACTCTTGCGAATGTTAATGAACCAACATATGGATCGTTTGCGATTTTAAATCCTAATACAGCTAGAGGTTCATCATCACTTGCTTTTCTTGCAAGAGGAACTTCTTTATTTTTAGGATCAACACCTTCGATAGATGCGATATCTGTAGGAGCTGGTAAGTAATCAATAACAGCGTCTAATAATGGTTGAACACCTTTATTTTTAAATGCAGTACCACAAAGAACTGGGATAACCTCCATTGTTAAAACACCTTTTCTAATAGCGCCCTTAAGCTCTTCAACAGAAATTTCACCTGTGTCTAGGTATTTTTCCATAAGTGCTTCATCCATTTCAACAGCTTTTTCTATTAGCTTTTCTCTCCATTCTGCACATTTTTCTTTTAAGTCAGCTGGAATTTCTACTACATCGTAGTTAGCACCCATTTCTTCATTAGTCCAGATGTAAGCTTTATTTTCAACAAGATCAACTAAACCTTTGAAATTTTCTTCTGCACCAATTGGATATTGGATAGCGATACCATTTGTAGAAAGTCTATCTTGGATCATACCAACACACATTTCAAAGTCAGCACCCATTCTGTCCATTTTGTTAATGAAACACATTCTAGGAACTTTATATTTGTCTGCTTGTCTCCAAACTGTTTCTGTTTGAGATTGAACACCTGATACAGATTCGAATACTGCTACAGCACCGTCTAATACTCTAAGAGATCTTTCAACTTCCATTGTAAAGTCAACGTGGCCTGGTGTATCGATGATGTTAATTCTGTGGTCATTCCAGAAACAAGTTGTTGCAGCTGAAGTAATTGTAATACCTCTTTCTTGCTCTTGTTCCATCCAGTCCATAGTTGCTTCACCTTCGTGAACCTCACCTATTTTGTGTGATTTACCAGTGTAGAATAAAATTCTTTCAGTACATGTAGTCTTACCCGCGTCGATGTGCGCCATAATACCAATGTTTCTGTATTTTTCAATTGGTGTTTTTCTTGCCATTTTTTGGTTTCTCCATTTTATATTCTTCGCATTGTTTTTGCGAGGTTTTTTGAAATTTCGTTTTTTATAACAATTTTAATTATAAATTGCAAGCGAAAAGAATAAATATGAATAGAAAATATTAAAAGATCTATTTTTATTTAACTAACAATTTTTTCAAAGTTGATTTCATTTTAAAATAAGAATGTAAACCAACTAAAAATTTAGAAAGTGACAATCCTATTATAGCACCATTAATACCAAATAAATATGCTCCTAAATAAATTGATGATGATATACTTATAAATTGAATTAATGCACTTATTACAGAGTATTTTAATTTTCCCATAAGGCTCCATAGAGCATGTCCTTCCATTATTAAAATATGAGACATATATGAAAAACTTGTTATTAGAAGATAATTTTTACCGTATTGAATTATTTCTGGATTATCTGTGAATATGCTAACTAAACTTCCGCCTATCAGGTAGAAAGTTGCTGAACAAGCTAAAGAATATATAATTCCAAAATTAGACACATAGTTTAATGCCTTTTTAATTCTGCTATAATTTTTAACACCTATATTTTGCCCAACAAATGTACTTAATGCTATTGCTGAGGCAATCGTTATTATAATAAAGAAACCTTCGATCTTGGTTGCCGCTCCAATCCCTGCTATTGCATCTAATGATATAGAAGAAATTGTTTTGTTTAAAACCACAGGGAAAAAACCTATTAGGATATAATAGAATGAAGAAGTTGCAGATATCTTTAATACATTGTTTAGAAGTGGTTTGAAATTTTTGAATACTCTTTTATCAAGACAAAGCATATTTCCTTTTAGCATTTTAGCCGTCATGTAGACAACTGCGACCACTCTACTTAAAGAAGTCGCTAGAGATGCGCCAAAGATTCCTGTTGCTGGTATTATGAAAAATCCGAAAATAAAAATTGGGTCTAAAATTGTGTTTGTTAAAAAACTTAATACTAGGGAATTTCTTGGAGTTTTTGAATCTCCTTTTGCAAAAAATAATTTTTCTCCAACTATTGTATAAATAACACATGGAACTGCTAAGAACCATATGTGCATGTATTTTAAAATCATAGGCATAGATTCTTGATCCGCTCCAGTTTGTAAGAATATGTCTTTGCAAAATATCAAACCAAGAATGGAAATTAATATTCCAAAAACTATAGCTATCATTAAAATTTGTGATGAGACTATTTTTGTCTCCTCTATTTTCTTTTGACCGACATATTTACTTGATAGATTCAGAGCTGCCATTCCGAAGCCAAATAGAAGATTTAAAACTGACATAACTATTGGGCCGATAAATCCCATTGCGATTAGAGCTTTTTTTCCTAGCATAGATATAAAGTATGTATCTACAAATTGAAATGTCATTATCATTAACATCGCAGTCATAGCTGGAATTGCAAATTTTATTAATTGTGATTTTATATTACCTTCTGTGAAATTTATCGCTTTAGACATTTCATACCTTCATTTTATATTTTATTAGCCAGATTAATATATGTATGAGATATAAAATTGCAAGATAATTCTTTTAAATTCAAATAGTATTTACCCCTATTATTTTGTCCTAATAGTATAATTATTTGGAAATATTCAGCATATTTTAAGTTTTGATAAATTGAGTCTTTTTAAAAAGATTCGACACTGTGGTTAAAGTTATGATTCAATTTTAAAAATTAAATCTTATATATGATACTCTTCCCTATAACTTGTTGAAGTAGAGATTCAATTTAAGACTCTTAAATGGCGTTTTTAGGTATCGATTCTAAATTGCTATTTTTAGGTTAAATTTGATTAATTAAAGTTATGATTCAATTTTTGTTTAGGATATGTTTCTCTTGCTTTATTCAAAATGAAGTTGTAATTATGTGTTTATAATTAATTTAGAATTATGGAAATTATGGGTTTTATAGAGTATATAAATAAGCATTTTTTAGATGCCAAACAAAGCTTAACAAACTACTTCTTTGAGGATTTCGATAGAGGTATTTTGTGGTTATTTATATTATTTTGTTTTGGAAACGCTATATACTTTGCGCTACCCTATATTCCTTCAATACACTTGATTAGAAAGGTTTTTATCATTAATCTAATACTATTTATATGCTCTATTTTTATTGCTAGAAAACGAGATAGTGTGAATATAGTATTTACTAAGAACTTTCTGTTGTTGGCATTATTTTTTATTGGTGGATTTTTAAATATTTCGGAGTCTATTCAAACTAGTAAAACTGTTTTCTTAAAGGAAAGATTCAAAAAAACCTTTGTTAGTGGGAGAGTTAGAAAAGTTGAAGTGTTAGATGGTGTTTATAGGATACTTATTGATAGGGTTTGGATACCTGAAGTTGATAAAAAAGAACTTCCGTCCTCCCTTAGAGTGAAGACTAGAAATCAAGATTTTTATCCTGAAATCGGTAAGTATATAAAGTTTACTGGAGCTGTTTCACCTCCACCTACGGCTTCTACTTTGAGAGGATTTAACTTTGCTAGATATGCTTATTTTAAAAATATTGGTGGGGTTGGAAGTGTCTTTTATGGATTAAAATATCATGAAAAATTCATGAAATCTAGGCACAGAAAACCAGATTATTTTTGGGAAAAAATGTCTTTTTGGGTTGAAAATTTAAGGCGTGATGTAAACCTAAAAATAGATCAAAAACTTGAAAGAGGAGATACTAAACAGATAACACATTCTCTTGTTAGTGGAGAAAGATACTCTGCTGGATTTGATCTTTCTGATAAATTTTTGACAGCTGGAATAACTCATATTTTATCTATATCTGGCTTTCATATGGGTATTATTGCATTTATGAGTTTCTTCTTAATTAGGCTAGTTGTTATTAGGATAAAGTATCTATCTTTAAGGTATGATGCGAAGAATATTTCTTTGTTTATTAGTATAATTCCTATTACATTTTATATGCTAATTTCAGGGGCTAGATTGCCAACCGTAAGAGCATATATAATGTGTTTGATATTTATACTGGTTATGATGTTTGGTAGAAGCCCATTCTCTAAAAGAAGTGTTTTTATATCCGCATTTCTTATTGTTTTATTCGCTCCTGCTTCAGTTATTAACCCTGGATTTTTGATGAGTTTTTCTTCCGTTTTGGCTCTAATTTCTATATATGAAAACTTTCCATATTACGCTAGAATCTCCGCAAAATACTTTCATATTAAAAATGGAAATAATAGGTTTAAGGAAAGCAAATTCTTTAAAAGCGTTAAAAAAATTGGATACTTTTTCTATTTGAACTTTTTAACAAATATAACTGCTTGGATGTTTACACTTCCTTTCGCTATATATTTCTTTAAGAAAACTAGTTTGATTTCGGTTCTCTCAAACATAATTATTGTGCCTATATTTTCTTTCATAGTAATGCCTTTAATACTTTTATTCTATTTGGTTTACTTTATAGATCCTTTGAAAAACTTGATTTTAATGGCATTAAAATGTTCTATTGATTTGATGGTTTGGATAATAGATTGGATAGTTGGGTTTTATCAAAGTCCTATTCTTACGCCTGCATTGCCTCAGGAATTCATTTGGTTTATTTCTGCTGGATTACTTTGGTTTTTTGTTTGGAAATCTAAATGGAAGAAATGGGGATTGCTTTTAGTACTTGTAGGATTATCTACTATATTTAACATGAAAAAGCCTGATTTAATTATATCTAAAAGTTCTAATATTATGACATTTGTTATGGATAATAATGAGGGATTAGCTTTTAAGAATATAAGAAAAGGAAGAATGAGCACCTATTCTTTAATTAGTATATCTGAGGAGTTTGCATTTGATAAGAGTAATTTAAAGAAGTTTAAGAATAATGGGAAAAAACTTCTTTGTGAGAAGGATTTTTGTAAGTTTGATAAGAAAGGAAGTAAAATTCTTTATCTAACGGATTATTTTAAATATCCTGAAAATTTTAGTAAACTTGGAGATTTATGCAAATTTGATATTATTTTAAATGTAGATGAGAATGGTTACTTTGGACGTAAGATTGTAGATAGATTTGAGGACTGCAGCAATAAAGATAAAAAGCTTATTACTAAAAATAATGTTAAAGAAGCTTCTATTGTGGAAGTTTTTATCTCTGATAAAATTGATGCTGGAAATAGTAAAATAGAAATTAAAACTTTTAAGAATATGTTTGGGCATTTTATATGGAATAAAATATGATTATATATTCTTAGAATATCGATTCTATCCCGATTCCCATTAGGGTATCCCTATATTTTTTGCCTTTACTTTATCCTTTAAATTTACTATAATTTATTTATGTCGACTAAAAAATATTGAAGGGAACTTAGAAATATGAAATGTCCATTTTGTGGAAATATAGAAACCCAAGTTAAAGATTCTAGGCAAAGTGAAGATGGTACTAATATAAGAAGAAGAAGATTTTGCCCTAATTGCGATGGTAGATTTACTACCTTTGAAAGATTGCAGCTTAGAGATATCTCTGTTGAAAAAAGTGATGGAAAAATTGTTCCGTTTGATAAAGAGAAACTTCATAAATCTATTAAATTAGCTGTGAATAAGAGAAATGTTTCTGATGAAAAAATTGAAAGCATTGTTAATTCTATTGTTAAGGAATTAGAAATGTCAGGGCAAACTTCTATTACATCTCGTAATATTGGTGAGAAATTGATGGAAGAGCTAGAAAAAGTTGATATTGTTGCTTATATTAGATTTGCATCTGTTTATAAAAACTTTTCTAAGAAAGAAGATTTTAATGATTTTTTAGACAAGATTAAAAACAATATTAAATAAAATTAATAATCTCCCTATTCTGGGAGGTTTTATTTTAGAACGTATAGTTGGCCTTTTCTGGGATCATTAATTTTTCTAAATTTTTTTCCTCATTTGCCTCATTAAAATATTTCATTTTTTCTTCATTAAGCTTATTTACACCACGTATGTCTTCTAGAATTCTTTCTGCTTCTATATCTCTATTTTCATTCGATGAAGGAACCTCATTAATAGCTTCCTCTTCTAAATCCTGATTATCATTGTTCATTTCTTTAGAAATAACCATGAAACTATGCTTCATAGAAAGTAATTTCTCGAGGATTTCTTTCTCTTCTGCTTTATTATATGAAAGTTCAAATACTACAGTTCTTAGTGAAGATTTCTTTTCTGAAAAAGATTTTATACCACTAATACCTTCTAGAGACTTTTTAATATTTATTTTATCTCTAAGGCTTTTTATATAAAATTCAAGATCTGTTTTAACTTCCTGCTTTTTTATATCTAAGTTCTTTGTTTTAGCCATCTTAAAAATTTCATCTATTGCTTTTTGAGCGGCTAACTCATAGTTCTCCTCTTCAGTTAGATCATATATTTTATTATATGAAAACTCATGAGACTTGTAATTGTCTAGGTCTAAAATTCTTATTCCTAAAGTTTCTTCATTTATATCCATAACTTCTATTGTTAGAATTGTTGTGGCCTTATATTTATCAAGAATTTGATTTATAGTATTTGGATTTCTTTGATGAAGAAGGTTTGATGAAGTTATGTTTGCAATATCCTCAAAATCGCCTTTTGCCAATTGAAAGTTTATACTATTTTTATTAATATCTTTTAATTTTTTCCAAGTTTGCTTCCAAAGTTTGGTAGACCATATATTTCCATTCGATGAATTAAAGAAAGAGGTTTCTATTGGAATTATTAGAAATCTTAAAGGAATATTTTCTATGAAATCTATGTTTTGAGCTGATAAAAACTTTTTTAAATCTTTTGAGTAGAAGTTAACGGTAAGATCTGCCTCATATTTTATCATAGAGATTCTTTCGTTATTTATAGTGTATGATTCTACGAATTTTCCAGCGATTGTTTCTATGTCGTTTAATAAAAAATCTAGATCTTCTGGTTTGATTATTGCTTTAGTAAGAGCTTTAGCTGTTGCTTGTTTTCTACCCTCTTTTAAGGCTTGATCTTTCGCCTCCGTATCTGATTTTGCTTGAGCAGAAATATGAACTGTAGAGCTTTTAAGAAAGGATTTTGTTGAAGCTGAAAAGGCATTTTCTTGTGATATAAGCGTCATAATAAATGCTAAAATTAATGAAGTTTTGATTTTCAACACAAGATGTCTCCTTTTTATAACTTATAGACCTTGCCGGATCTATAACCTTCCATATCTATAATTCCATCTATTAAATCAGATAATTCTTTTTCTGAGAAATCTTTTACTGTTTTCCAACGACAACTCTCCCCCGTACAGACTTGAAGTTTATTTACATAAGCTTTATTTACTTCTCCTGAAGCAGTTGGAGCATATCTTTTGACAACGCCTCTTATATCTTTATCTCTGTAACTAGGACTTAAAAGAAGTGTTTTTATTGCTCTCTTTCCAGTATCCCAATCTGGGAAAACTGCGTAGTGAGAGCCTCTTTCATTAGTATAGTAAGTTTCTTCAACCCCTGTTCCAATGGCACCTGCTCTTTTTGTAAAAGTAGTTGATTTCATATTACCTGGATTTGTGTGTCTCCAAGCTTTTGTTCCACCTTCTTTTACCCAAGTTTGGCCATTTGCCATTGTATAATGAACTGCATTTCCTACAGCTTTTGCGCTAATAAATCTTGTTGAGCTATTGTTGATAGTATTCCACTGGTTCATTCCAGGGCATATTTGATCTACCGCCAGAAGATCCTGGAACCATCATAACTGGTCCATAGGGGCTGTAGCCAATAGGTTGATAACCTAATGATTGATTTTGTTGTGAATTCTTTTTTTCTTCTTCTTGTTTATCATAAGTATATTTTATTGCTTTTAAACAACTTTCTAATTGAGACTTTGTATTATCTTCTGCTTTACCACCTTCTTCGCAAACTTTACAGCTTGGGATTTCATCAAAACTTGGGTTACCTATATAATAAAGAGAATTTCTAATAGAATTACAAACATCTGTTATTTCTCTACCTTTTCTAATTTTAGAAATTTGACCAGCTATTGAATTATAGTTAATTGGACCTTTTGAATCACCATAACCATAATCTGAAGTGCTTGAAGTATCGTAACCTGCAGCTCTTTTTGCAATCTGTTCTGCTCTTTTATAAGTCAACTTGAAGCATTCGTAAAGTGCGTCATATGCTTTATCTGCAATGTAAATAGCTTTAATTGCTTCTGCACCTAGTACTGCTGAATTTTTACCAACATTAGAATTTGGTCTTTTGTGGATATCAACATTATAACTTTTATATCCTCCACTAAATTCTGTTCTTGATGTATCATCGAACAATAGATCTTCACTTAAAAATGCTTCATTATCTATTAAATCCAAACCTTCTGTGAATGAATCTAAATTCTTCTTTTTAGTTTCATCTAATCTAGAACAAAATGCAGTGTTCTTTTGATTTATTTTATCTATAGCTGTTTGAACTTTTGCAACGTGATCACCTATTCCTGAGCAAAATTCCATTTCATCATCTATATCTGAAAGGAAACCTGTATATAGATCTCCGCCACCTGATATAGCCTCCATATCAAGATCTTCTGTTAAAGTTACAAATTTTTTATATTCATCTAAGAAGCCTTTAAGCTTTAGATAAACGCTGTTTGCATATTCGTTTTTAGAACAAGAATAGTAAGATTCTTTTTTAACTGGAATTTTTTCTAATTGTGCTAGAATATCATTGAACTTCTTCATAGGATCTTCTTTTACTGGCTCTCTAATATAAACCGTTTTTGTTTCGGGAGATTTTGTTGGTAAAACTTCCTCTTTTCCTGCGCAAAGATCATCTATCAACCTAAGCATAACCCCATCTTCTCTCCAATATTCTCCGTCAAATTTGTATAGATTTCTAGCATCAGGATTGTAATAATAACATCCTTGTTTAGTATCTATTCTAAATTTATTATATGCACAATCTTCTGTTATTTTATTAAAGTTAAAGATTGTATCATTTTTTCCACCATTCCAGCTCCAACCAAACCTATCTAATCTGGTATAAGTTCTACCGTCGCCATCCCAATCATCTATAGCTCCTTCATCACAACCTGCTACTTCAAGACACCTCTTTGATATGTATTTAGCACTAGGATTTGTCATACTTACTCCCAAATACCTAAAAATATCTATATTTTGAGGTTTACATACATCTAATTTACCAGAGTATTTACCTGCAATTCCTTCTATAATGTCAGGTATAGTATATCCCTTGTGCTCATTTTTATTTTTACTAGATTTGAAAACTATCTTTTTATTATTAACCTTTAAAATACACTCTATTCTATCATCGCCTTTAATGCATGCAAATCTAGCATTTGGTAATAGATATCTTAATTCTTTTTGAAAACTTTCAGTTGTACATTTTAGCATCTTTACATTGTAATCTGCATCCTCAGTAAATCTTTCCTCATATAATTTAACACCTGGAGTGAATATTCTATTACAATATCTTGGCTTTATCACAAAATCTTTTTCATAAGTATTTACCTGTGCCAATGCCGCCTCAAGAGCTTTGTCCAAATCATTTGATTTAGATTTTGAACCTGTTTTTTTTGTTTCCTCTTTAAAAGAGCCAATATCTTCCAAAACATCGTATATTGTACCAGAAGATGTCGCATCATCTTCAAACCTATATGTTTGGTTTCCAATACCTACACTAATCCACTTATTATTATCATTTAGTGATATTTTAATATTATTCTCATCTAATTTTAATAATTTCTCTATATTTTCAACTGAGTCTGTAACTGATTCACATATAAATCTAACCTTATAAGTTCCCCCACTTGTAAATTTACTTGCATCTAAAGTAACACCTGGAGTAAATGGATTTTCGCAAGTTCTATCGTAAGAATAGCTTTTTGAGGTAAAAGATAGGATAAATAGCATAGAAATTATGCTTGTTTTGAATAATGATTTTTTGAAAAATTTATTCATATTATCCCTCTACTCTTCATCCATTGTGTTATCTTTGTTTGGACGATACCACATTACATTCTCTGGTTTTTTGCTACTCTCTCTGTAGCCGATCATACTTTTTGCATCCGTTAGATGTTTTTGCAATTTCTTTAAATCTTTCTTCATTTTAAGAACGCTCTTTAAGAACTCAGCATTTGGATCTTTGCTTGCCTCAGCTTTTCTAGCTCTTTCTTCAGCTTCTTTTCTATCTTTATAAGCTCTTTCTTCAGCGGCCATTTTTCTTTCATTTTCAGCTTGTATTCTAGCTACTTCTGATTGAGCCTGAGCTTCCGCTTGCTTTGCTTGTATTTCTGCTTGTTTAATTCTAAGTTGAGCATCCAATTCTTGTTGTTTAAGAGCTTGCTCTTGTCTTAATTTTTCTTCTTCCAAAGCCGCTGTTTGACCTTTTGCTTTTTGGGCCCAAAGACCAGCTTTACCTTCTACATCTATCATACAACCATAAACGAAGAAATAGTTTTGATTTGTCATACATGCAAGTGCTAGGTCTATATTATCTTCTTTATTTGCGCAGATTCCGCCTTGGCAATTTTCTGCATAACATTGGTCAAGGACTGATACACAATCTTTTTTAGTAGGCATATAAGCCTTTCTACATTCGTGAATTTGATTTCTACAATTGTTAGCTTTTTCAGTATATTCACCATTAGCACCTTTTTTCCAATCTTTAGTTGAAAGGTCATAATGTTGATAACAAAGTTCTGCTTTATCTTCGCAGTTTGATAATTTTGTAGATGATTTTTGAATTTCTAATTGTCTTCTTCCATATCTCTTTTTGGCTTGAGATTCTTTTGATGGAGATGATAAAACTGCTATTAAAAATAGCATAAAACCTGTAGAAATAGTTATATGATGTTTTTTATCTAGATATTTTTTCATAATTCTACTTTACTCTCCTTGCTTAATATTATCATAAAATGCCCTTATAGACAAGGTCTAAAATAAAAAAGATTGTAATTTCTTACAATCTTTCATATTACGATGATCTAAATCTTTTTTTGAATATTAGATTTATTTCATTTTTTTAACTTGAGCAGCTAATCTAGAAGTTTTTCTTGAAGCTGTTTTTTTAGGCATAACACCTTTTGAAGCGCCTTTTGCTAATTTAGATTCAGCATTTTTTAAAGCTTCTTTAGCAACAGTTTTGTCGCCACCGATGATAGCAGCTTCTACTTTTTTGATAAAAGTTCTGATTGTTGATAATCTAGATTTGTTTACTTGTCTTTTTGCTTCGTCGCTTTTAATTCTTTTCTTTGATGATTTGTGATGTGCCATCTTTTATATTTCCTTATTTGTTTGGTTTTGCATACTCTTAATTAAGGTTATTTTCAAATATGCTTCTTAAACTTTTTCACATAATGTGTGCTATTTATATGGTATTTCTTTCGATTAGTCAAGGAAAAATTAAACATTGTTTTTCCACTCTTTAATTCGCTCTAAGTGTCTGTAGTCATTAAAGAATGATTCCTTTTGACTTTCTGAAGTTGGAGATGCTAATAATTCTCTATCTTTTCTTAAAAATTCCTTGTTTAGAGTTTGTAAACCGGATTCTGTCTTTTCAATTATAATTCTTAAATTATCTACTTCTTCTGGGGACTTAGGATATATTCTATCATCACCCACTGAATTTTTATGGCTAGACATAGTTATAAATGCTAAAGTTGAAACCTTGCCTCCCATAAGCGTCTTAAGTTCTTTTGCATCTTCAGATGATTTGAAAACACCTTTCTCTAGGATAAGAGCCTCTATTGCCATTTGAGCTTTTGATCCATCTATCACTTGCGTCCAAGTTGGGCATGTTCCAGTTTTGTAATCAATTATTCTAAAAGATCCATCTTGAAGCTGGTCGATTCTATCCGCAGTACCTTCTATAATTAAAGGAACTTCATTGTTAGAAACTGATAGTTTTTCACTTACAGGAACTAGATAAGATCCTTTAATTTCTGTGAAAGAATGTTTTATGATTTGATCTTTTTCTTTTTTATATTTGGGAACAAACCAATCGGCAAATTTTTTAAATCTACCTCTCCAGAATATCTTTATACTGTCGTCTACTGATTTAAGCTCTAATAAGCGTTCAAACTCCTGAGTCAGGTCAAATCTATGAGTCATATCTTTCTTTACAAAATTTTCTAGAGCTTCGTGCATTATTGTGCCAAGATCTGCTGCTGAAACCTCCTGATTTATGTCGAACTTCTTATATAGTTTTAGTATATATCTTGAGTATATTTGATAAGGATCCTTTAAAGCTTTTTCTACGAATGTAGCAGAAAGTCTTTTAGGTCTTAATTCTTTTGCTGGATTAAATGAAGTTCTTTTTATAGGTGAGAAATCTTTACTATTAAATAGATGATTTCTTATTTTTCTAAGACGAACTTCTTCCGATTTATCTATACTTAAATCAACCCTAGAAAGATATGAGTTTATTTTTTGTATCCATCTTGATGGAAGAGATATAGATCCATCTCTTTTTTGAGCATAACTTATTAATGTTTTTTTAGATGAAGTTATTAATGTTGCGAAATCGTGAGAAGACAGTCCTATTCTTCTTTCTGGAAGTGGTAAACCTAATTCATCTCTCATCTTTCTATTAAGGAATATATCTTCTTTTTGCCCTTGAGGGAATATTCCTTCGTTTAATCCTGCTAGAATAAGATAATCTGTTTCCAGCATTCTTGCTTCTATTGGACCTAGGATAGAAACGTTGTGATTGAATTGAGGGCTTCGTATGCTCTTTGTATCAAGAAATGCCTCTAGGATTTTTTCGTATTCATATATGCTTACTTCTATATTGAAATCCTGCATAGCATTTTTTATTTCTATTAGTGTTTTTTGGATAACTTTACCGTCATCAGAATTACTAAAGATATTTTTATAATCACATATATTTTCAATAAATTTAATATGCGCTTCTAATACTTTCACAAAGTTTGTTTTTCTGTTTTCTACAAATATATTAGAAAGACTCTCAGAACTTGTTTTAACATTATTTAAGATTGAGATTACTTCATCTATATCATTTGTAGATATATTTGTAAGATGTGGTTGGAAAGTGATTTTATTTCCATTATCCATTTCGACTCTAAGAAGTTTTTGCTTATAAAGTTTATTTATTATTTCATCGATACCTTTAGAGATTTTTTCTCCTCTGAACACTAAATCTATAATATTTTTAATTATAATTTTCTTTTTATTTTTAATCTCTTTAGAAGATAAATTTTGATCTTCAGACTTATTAGATATAAAGCTTTCTATAATATTTGTATATTTGTTTTCTAAGAATGAAATTAGGCTGTAGGCATCAAAATTTGAAGATATAAGACTGTTAGTTAAAAGCATATATCTACCTAGTTCAGACTTGCTTAATGAAGATCCGCCACTATCATCTGTTTCTATACCAAAACTTTTAAGATTCGTTGTTATTGACTTAGACATTTGTCTATCTGGAGTAACTACTACAATCTTTTCTTCTGGAGATTTCTTAATGTGTTCTAAAATTGAAATTGCTATCAATTCAGATTCTTCTCTATTTGTTTTACCTTCTATAATAGAGATATTATTTAGGACATTCTCTGAAACTTTTTCTGATGGATTTTTTAATTCTATACCAAGCTCTTTCATTATTTCTGAAATAAAAATTTCTAGATCTTTATTCTCTTGGAAATTGGATTTAGAAATTGGAAATTCTTCTATAGATTTTCTGTTTATAGATAGCTCATCCAATAAAAATTTCATTCCATATTGAGGGTGAGACTGACCTATATCAAACCAAGATTCTTCAGATATATTCATATCTATTGAAGGCAATATAAGAACACTATTTTCATTATGAAGTATTTTCTTTATAAGGTATCTTGTCGCTGGCTGAGAACCCGTGGTTCCTGCAACTACAATTCTACTGTATTTATTATTTGTTTCTAAAAAATCTGCAAAAGATTTAATTTCTGAAACTTGCTTTTTAGCAAGGTTTATTTTTCCTTCTGCATCTAGTATTTCATCCCAATATTCTTTTATAACTTCTAGAAGTTTTATTACATTCTGATAATGCTCTGACTATTCTTCAGGATATATGTCGTTAAGAATATTTAAATCTACCTCTTCTATTTCGAAACTGTCTATTAGTTTTCCTAATTCGAATGCAAGTGATATTGCCTTATCCCATCCGAAGTATTCTACTATAGCTTTACCCTCTTCTTCTGACTTAAATTTAGCCATAATGAATTTAGATAAAAGTGATGTTCTTTCTATATTTGAGATAGATATTAAATTTGATTTTTCTATTAAATCTATTGGTGATACTATGCTTTCTTCAAAGTACAAATCATCTTCATTAACTTCTCCAAATGCCATAATATTAGGTAGGATTATTGTATTTAATCCCTTTTCTTTTGATAGGCTGTATATCTCTTTTTGAAGTTCTCTACACGATCTTTTTGTTGGTAGCATTATAAGATCTTGGAAACTACCATTTTCAACGAAATCTATCGCTATACTCTTTAGAAAAGGCTTAGTGGCAGGTATATTATATACTCTGCCATTATATAAGTCATTTTGAGATGTAGTTGGAGAATTGTTCAATTAAATCACCCTCAACCCTTTCTTACATGAGATAGGATAGAAAAAGATAAATTAATAGATATCTTCTTCTAAATTTAAATCCTCTGAATCATTTGGTGCGTAGTTATTTTCTTCGCTACCTTCTTGATATTCACCACCTTCTTCTGAAGATATAACTTTTTCAACGTTATCTTCTAGTTTGAATGGTTGCACAACAACTTGACTTTCAGGAAGATCATACGCTGCAGGCTTACCTGTAGCTTTATCTAATCTAACGAATTTTATTCCTGTAGGAACTGGGAATGTTGTTGCCTTGCTATCAGATAATATTGTAGTCATAAATTCTTTGAATATAGGAGCACATAATGTACCGCCGGCACTTCCCCATCCAAGAGATTCTGGTTGGTCAAATCCCATGTAGATACCTACTACTAAATCTGGAGTTCCACCTACGAACCAAACGTCTTTAGCATCATTTGATGTTCCTGTTTTTCCAGCTATATCTCTACCTGGAATTTTAGCTTTTTTACCAGAACCGTAATCAACTACACCTTTCATCATATGAGTGATTTGATAAGCAGTTCTTTCATCAATAATTTGAGCTCTGTTATCTTCTACAGTTGGAGGTAGAAGACCATTTTGCCAATCTATATTTCCACATTCTTCACAGTTTCTTTTATCAACAACATAAATATTGTTTCCTTCTCTATCTTGAACCTTATCAATCATAGTTGGAGTGATTTTTCTTCCTCCATTAAGGATTTGAGAATATGCTGTTGTTAAGTTTAGAAGTGTTGTTGCACCAGATCCCAATGCTAGAGAAAGGTTTTTCTCTTTTGAAGACAGATGATTATATACTCCAAATTTTTCTGACATTTTGATAACATTTCTGATACCAACATCTTTTGCTAATCTAACAGTTGGGTTATTTCTTGATTTCCATAGAGATAAATACATTGGAATTTCACCTAAGAATTTATTGTCATAATTCTCTGGTTTCCACATTGCACCATCACCTTTAGAGATAACCACTGGAGCATCTAATAATGTTGAGTTAGGAACATACTTTTCGCTATCTAAACCAGCCATATAAACGAATGGTTTAATTGTAGATCCTGGTTGTCTTCTTGATTGAGTAACTCTATTAAAGAATGACTTATTGAAAGAGAAACCACCTACCATTGCGAAGACTCTTCCTGTTTTTGGATCCATAGCAACCATACCACCATTGATCTTTGGACTTTGTCTTAGGTCATAATAGTTTTTAGTTCCCGCTTTCTTTTCTACGAAAATTATATCACCTTCGTCGAAGATTCTCTTCTTCCAAGAATTATCTTTTAATGAAACTTTTGTTACACCATAAACTTTAGGATCTACTCTGAAATTTGAAATTGGCTTAAGATTTATTAATCCTGTTTTTCCAGATTCTAAACCTAAAGTAATTATATCTGAAGCAACGCTTGTTATAATAGCTTTTTCCCAGTTGTACATACCTGAAAGGCTGCTATCATATTTAACTAATATTTCCCAGATATCTTTTTTCGCAGTATCAACTTTTTTACTATTTAAAATAAGTTTTTCTGTTAGATTTTCTCCAAATTCTTTTTTAAGAGTTTCAACATCTCCATTTGATACAAGCCTTTTAATCTCACTCATATCAAATTTTCTAACAGCACCTCTATAACCATGAGAATTGTCATAGTTTAAAAGAGCTTTTTTAAGAAGTTTTGTAGCCGTTTCTTGCATTACAGGATCAGCAGTTGTTAATACCGATAAACCACCTCTATAGAAAGTTTCTGTACCATATTCATCAGTAAGAACTTTTCTAATTTCTTCTGCGAAGTATTTAGAATATTGTTCTTGTTTATTTACTAGGCTGTCAGCAACATCTAAGTCTGCTTGAACTGCGTCCTCATATTCTGAACGAGAAATATAACCTTCTTCTCTCATTCTTTTAAGAACGAAATTTCTTCTATCAAGTGCCTTTTCTTTATTTCTTACAGGGTGATAGTTTGATGGAGCTTTTGGTAATCCAGCTAGGAATGCCATTTCTGGAAGAGTTAGCTCATCAAGACCTTTGTTAAAATAAGATTTTGCGGCGGCGGCAACACCATAAGATCTTGCACCTAAGAAAATTTGATTTAGGTAAAGAGTCATTATGTGTTGTTTTGAATAAGTTCTTTCTATTTTTAAAGCTAGAATTATTTCTTTAATTTTTCTTTCGTATTTTTGATCGCTACTTAAGAAAAAGTTTCTTGAAACCTGTTGTGTGATAGTTGATGCACCAACTAATTTTCTGTGAGCTCCAAGCGCTTTATTTTTTACATTAATGAATATAGATCTAATAATACCTTTTGGATCAATACCTTTATGCTTCCAGAAATTTTGATCTTCTGTTGCGATGAAAGCACTTACTAATTTTTCTGGAAATTGCTCATAATGAACGAAGGTTCTTCTTTCTTTTGCATACTCAGTTAGAAGACTTCCGTCTGAAGCATAAAATCTAGATGTGATTGATGGTGTGTACTCTGATAATTGTTTGTAATCAGGTAGATCTTCTGAAAGTTTGTATACTATGTACCCAAACGATATAGAACCTAAAAGGAATAGGTAAAATCCTACTTTAAGCAAAAATGATAGTGGAATTTTTCTTTTTTTTGTATTCTTATCTGTCTTTTTCATGGTTAGTATTTTACCTTTTTTATATATATGAGTCAATAGAATAAAAGTATATCAAATAATTACTTATTAAACAAGAAATGACATACGTCGCCGTCTTGCATTTCGTAATCTTTACCCTCTACTCTCATTTTACCTGCTTCTTTGCATTTAACTTCGCCTCCGCACGAAATATAGTCTTCATAAGAAATCGTTTCTGAACGGATAAATCCTTGTTCGAAATCTGTGTGAATAACACCGGCTGCTTGAGGAGCTTTAGTTCCTCTTGTTATTGTCCATGCTCTAGTTTCTGTAGGTCCTGAAGTAAAGTAAGTAATTAAATCTAGAAGATCGTAGCCTTCTCTAATTACTTTGTTAAGACCTGTTTCGCTTAGACCTAAAGTTTCTAGAAATTCTTGTTTCTCTTCATCGCTTTCTAGCGTAGAAATTTCTTTTTCTATTTCTGCTGAAATAACAACTGATTTGTTACCTTCTTTTTCAGCCCATTCTTTTACCTTGTTAGAATGTTCGTTACCATCTTGTGCCTCTTCTTCAGATACGTTGCAAGCATAAAGAACTGGCTTAGAAGTTAGAAGATTTAGACCTTTAAATATTTTTAAATCATCTTTATCTTCTGGCTTAACTGAAATGGCAGCCTTTCCATTGTGAAGAGCTTCTAGAACGGTTTTAACCATTGGTAAAATAGCTACCGATTCTTTGTCTCCATTCTTAGCTTTCTTTTCTAAATTTGGAAGCCTCTTTTCAAGAGATTCTAAATCTGAAAGAAGTAGTTCTGTCTCTATAATTTCAATATCTCTAAGAGGATCTACATTACCTTCAACGTGAGTGATTTCTGTACTTTCGAAACATCTAACAACGTGTATGATTGCATCGACCTCTCTTATGTTTGCCAAGAATTGATTTCCTAGACCTTCACCTTTAGATGCGCCTTTTACTAAACCAGCAATATCTAAAAATTCTAATTTTGTTGGAAGAATTTTTTGAGATTTATTAATTACTCCTAATTTTTCCAATCTGCTATCTGGAACAGAAACAACACCTGCATTTGGTTCTATTGTACAGAACGGATAGTTTGCAGATTCCGCTGAAATTGTTTGCGTTAACGCGTTAAATAATGTTGATTTACCTACGTTTGGTAATCCTACGATTCCACATTTGAAACCCATGTTAAAAACTCCTTTACTTATATTTGTTTGGAGTTTATAATATAGCAGGATATATATCAAGAATTTTTTAACTTGGAAAAGGATTTTCATAATGGAAAAAAGTAAATTTACTAGTTATTTATTTAACACTATCTTAATAATAAGTTTTTTGGCTATTGCTAGAGACATAGTTCTACCATTTATTATAGCAATATTCTTTTGGTTTTTAATCAATGCTATGAAAGGTAGTTTCAAACACTTTTTTGATAATATAATTGGTCTTAAAAGAGGATCAGGATTTATATCATTAATACTTTCTTTATTTATAGTTTCTTACGGTGTTTATGAAATTGGCAATATTATTGGCAGTAACATTATAAGTGCATCTCAAAATATATCTTCTATTGAGGGCGAAGTTAAAATGTTTATTAATAAAACTGCTGCTGCTTTACATGTATCTCCTGAAAGTGCACAAAACTTTGTAAAAGGTCTTAATTTTAAAGCTGTGTTAGCAAACCTTTTAAGCTCAATAACTTCTATTCTTAGAAATGCTGGATTAGTTGCTATATATGTTCTTTTCATATTACTAGAAGAAAAAAGTTTCCATAAAAAAATTAAAGCGATTTCAAGTACAGAAGCTAAAAGAAAGAAACTTGAAAAAACTATGCAAAATATAAATCTTAAAATTAGAAAATGGTTAGGAATTAAAACAGTTATGTCTATTGCGACAGGAGTTGTTTCTTACATTGGTATGTCTATTGTTGGATTAAACAATGCTGAATTCTGGGCTGTATTAATATTCTTACTTAATTATATACCTACATTTGGTTCTATAGTGAGTTCTATATTCCCTATTCTTATGGCATTAATACAATTCCATACATTAACTCCATTTATTATTGTGACAACTTTTATAGTTGGAGCTCAAATAATAATTGGTAATGTTATTGATCCTAAATTAATGGGTAAATCTCTTAACTTGTCTCCTGTTGTTATACTTCTTTCATTAGCAGCTTGGGGAAGTTTATGGGGAATTGCTGGAATGTTTTTATGTGTTCCTCTAATGGCAATAGTTATGCTTATACTTTCAGAGATTGAAGGAACTAAGAATGTAGCAAGATTATTATCTCAAGACGGAGAAATTTAAACTGCTTCTTGAGACGCTATATTGCAAAGTTTAAAAAGTAAAAATTATTAAAATGCCTTGGAAATTTCTGGGGTATTTTTTTTCATTATGATAAAAAAGTGGTCTTTGCTGTTCAGAAAGGAGAATTATGGGAAAGGAAGGAGAGAAGCAAAGACCATAGTTAATAATATTTTTTATACTGAGAGTAATTCTTTCTAAATTTTCTCTCTCGGTATATTTTTAATATAGGAAAGAATCCTGAGAAAGGCAAATCAAAGAGTGTTGTTTCAGTTGAAATATTTTTTTGCTTTAGATTTCCCTTGACCTAGAAGCATATATTACTATATATTGATGGAAAAATTACATTAGAAATTCTTTTAATCAGCGAGAGAGTTTTTTCCATTTTTATAGACTCGATTCGCTAGAATTTATTAAATAAAACAACGTTGTATAAACTAAAAAAAAAATTGGATTGGTGAATTAGGAAATGACTAATTATTACGAAGCTTTAGGTGTTGGTAAAAATGCTTCAGCAGATGAGATTAAAAAGGCTTATAAAAAGCAAGCTATAAAATTTCATCCTGATAAAAATCAAGGTGATAAAACATCTGAAGAAAAATTTAAAGAAATTAATGAAGCTTATGATTGCTTAAAAGACCCTCAAAAGAAAGCTGCTTATGATAGATTTGGTCATGAAGCTTATAAGAGAGGTGGCATGGGTAATGCAGGTGCTAATGGTGGCGCTGGTGGACCTCATGGATTTGGTGGGTTTGACTTTAATTCTGCTGGAGGTTTCTCGGATATATTTGATAATATCTTCTCTGATTTTATGGGTGGCGGTGCTGGCGCCGGAGCTGCTGGCGGAAGAGCTAAAGCATCTATGAGAGGTAATGACTTACAATATGCTGTAGATATTTCTTTAGAAGAAGCTTTCAATGGATTAAAAAGAGAAGTTAAAGTTAGAAAACAATCTAAATGTAAATCTTGCGATGGAACAGGATCTAAAAGTAAGAAAAAGCCTCATACATGCCCTACTTGTAACGGAGCTGGTAAAATAAGAGTTCAACAAGGCTTCTTTGCTGTTTCTCAAACATGTCATGATTGTCATGGAAGTGGTGTAAAAGTTGATGATCCTTGTTCTGATTGTTCTGGAACAGGCGTTTCTATGGAAAGTAAAGAAATTGAAATTACTATTCCAAAAGGTATTGATAATGGAACTACTTTAAGAGTTTCAGGGGAAGGTGAAGCTGGATTTAATGGAGCTCCTTCTGGCGATATGTTTATTAGAGTAAATATTAAACCTCATAGAATATATAAAAGAAATGGAAATAATGTTTTCATGGAAGCTCCTGTAGATTTTATCAAGGCTATACTTGGTGGAGAAATTGAAGTTCCTAATTTAGATGGGAAAGATTTAACTGTAAAAATACCTAAGGGAACTCAACCTGGTGATGTATTAAAAGTTAGAGGAAAAGGTTTCCATTTATTACATTCTGATTCTCGTGGAGATCTTATGATACAATTGGATCTTAAAATTCCTAAGAAGGTTTCTAAAAAACAAGAAGAAATGCTTAGAAAAATTGAAAAAGAAGGAATTGATTCGGGAGATGAAGGTTTCTTTTCAAAAATATTTGGATAAAAGAAAAAGAGGTTAAGTTTAAACCTCTTTTTTTATTTTTTATGATGTCGCTCTACTCTGTGAAATCAGCTTTGTTATTACTGTTTTTATCGAAAGTTTTCCACTCAGCAACATATCCTGGTCTTATGTCACAAACACAAACTCTTTCGCATTCTCCAACATCTCCACTTCTTGCTGCGCAACTTCCACCACTTTTACTTCTTGTTTGAATCCCGTCCGTTTTAGGATTGCTAGTGTCACCAGAACAGTTACATGCGCTCCATGCCCCATACCCTGCTATAGCATTTGAAGTTTGAAAAATAAAAACTGTGAATACAGCTAAAACTAATAATTTTAAAGATTTTTTTAACATAATCTTCTCCTCTGAAAATTTAATCCCTATATATTAATGATACATATTTACGGAATTAAGTAAAGTATTTTTTATATTCTTTAAATATTTTGAAGTTAAAAATTACTATTTACTTTGTATTCCTATAAATCTTTTAAAAAACTAGAGTTTTTCTAAATTTATTTGGGAATTTTTGAGTCTATTTTAGCCTTTACTTTTAATAAGCCATGTATTAGAATGAATTTTAACGTTACTTTTATGCAAACTTGTTGCAAATAAAGAGATTGGAGTCGATTTACTATGAGAAAAATATTTGAAATTTTTAATAACGCAGGAGCTGGTTTCAGATTATTGGTTACTGAAACTGTAAAATTATTAGCTTTTGTACTTAATATATTTAGAGCGATTGTTACTCCTCCATTCCATCTTAGAATTTTATTTAAGCAAATGTGGGAGATTGGATTTCATTCTATTCCGATAGTTGCATTTACAGCATTATTTGCTGGAATGGTTTTAGCGTTACAAAGTTATTCTGGATTTTCTAGATTTTCTGCCGAAAGTGCAATTGCTACCGTTGTTATAATTGCTCTTACTAGAGAGTTGGGTCCTGTATTTACTGGATTAATGGTTTCAGGTAGATCAGGAGCTGCAATTTCTGCTGAGATTGGTACTATGAAAGTTTCTGAGCAAATAGATGCTTTAAAGACACTTTCAACAGACCCTTTTAGATATTTAATAGTTCCAAGAGTTATTGCCACTATAATTGTTATGCCATTTCTTACACTTATTGCTGATATAGTTGGTGTATTTGGTGGTTTCTTTGTATCTGTGAAAATGTTAGGTTTTAATCCTCATATTTATATACAAAATTCTTTTGAACATTTATTAATGGAAGATGTTATTTCAGGACTTATTAAGTCAGCTGTATTTGGAGCTTTAATATCTATAGTTGCTTGCTATAAAGGTTATTATTCTGAAGGTGGGGCAGCTGGTGTTGGTAAAGCCACTAAGGCATCTGTAGTTGTTTCTTCTATTTTAATATTAATGTTTAACTATATACTAACTGCAGTTTTATTTAGTTAAGGAGTTTATTATGAAAAAAGATTTGATGAATGGACTGTATGCAAATATGTCTGAAAATAAAGAGGAAAACGAAAAAGAGAAAAATGAACTAAAATCTTCTGTTAATTTGGAATCTCCTTCTTTAGAAGAAGATGAAGTTAGTAAAACCAAAGAAAAAATTAAGAATATGGTTGAAAATATGGATAATAAAAAAGATAAAAAAACTTCAAATGAAAAAGAAACTTTCTATAAGGCTGATGAAGTTAAAAATGAGTTAGATAAGATTAAAAATGAAGTTGAGATCATAGATTCTGATGAAGAATTTGAACGAAAAGTAAAAGAAAAAATTCAAGCTTCTTTAAAGAAAGCTAGTATTCCTTCGCCTGAAACTAATGAGACTAAGGAAATTAAGAAAACTGCTAAAAAGAAAGCTAAGACTGAAAAAGTTGAAGAAGTTAAAGCTGAAGAAATAATTGAAAACGATGAAATTAAAATGGCTAGCGAAGATATCTTTAATATTGAAGTTCCTGCTAAAAATAGAAAAGAGTCTGGAAAGAAAACTAAAAAAGAAAAAAAGATTTCTGCTGATAAAGAAGCTTTTGATGGAAACTTATTAAAGCTACTTAGCTTTTCTAAAATTAAAAAAGCTGTATCTGGAAAAATTAAAAAACCTTCTTTTAAACTTCCTAAGATTAAGAATCCATTATCTCCTATAGGGGAAAAAATTTCTGGAAAAGTTTCTTCTCTTAAAGCAAAGTTTGATAAGAAAGATAAGGTTAAAAAAATAACTTCTAAGAAAAAAGTAAAAGTTTCTGTTAAAAAAGAAAATAGAAAAAGTTTAAAAGAAATGGTTTCTTTTAAAACTCCTAAAATATTTAAGAAAAAAGATGAAGTTAAAGCAAAACCTGCAGCTGACAATTCTATTATAAACTTTGAAAATGTTTCTAAAACTTTTGATGGCGAACCTGTTCTTAATGACTTTTCTGTTAAAGTTAAGAAAGGTGAGTCTTTTGTTATATTAGGAAGATCTGGTGGTGGCAAATCTGTATTTATTAAAATAGCAAATGGTCTTTTAAAACCAGATTCTGGTGAGGTTTCTGTGTTTGGTAAGAAGATTACTGGTTTCTTTGGAACTGGACTTTATAAGCTAAATAAAGATATTTCTTTCTTATTCCAAGGTAATGCTTTATTTGATAGTATGACTGTACTTGAAAATGTAGCTTTCGGAATTATTGAAAGTCAAAGAATTAAAAAAGAAATCGCATTTGATATAGCTAGAGAAAAACTTGCTGATGTTGATTTAGATGCAGATGAAATTGGTGAAAAATATCCTTCAGAACTTTCTGGTGGTATGCAAAAAAGAGTTGCTTTGGCTAGAGCAATTGCTACTAATCCAAAAATAATTTTCTTTGATGAACCTACTACAGGACTAGATCCAATAACGTCGGAGATTATTGATGATTTAATTATTAGATCTGTAAAAAAAATTGGAGCTACTGCTGTTACAATTACGCATGATATTCATTCTGCAATTAAAATCGCTGATAGGATTGCTCTTCTTAATAATGGAAAACTTGAATGGAAAGGTTCTCCTGCTGATATTAAGAAAGCAAAAAATGAAAATATCAAATTATTCTTAAAAAATTTATAATATTGAAAAAGTTTTTTAATACATTGTAAAACCTCTATAATTTTAGAGGTTTTTTATTTTTAAATCTTTTGATTTTAAAAAGCTGTTGCTAAATTTTTATGATTATATTAACATCTTATTAAGTCAATTTACTGAAGGAGATTATTATGATGGTAAAAAGTAAAATTGCTTTAGTTGCGCTAGTTTCTTCTATCGCTTTTTCTGCAAATGTTAATAATGCTAACGCTGGTTTGTTAGGTGAATTTTATTTAGGTGGATCTATTCACAGTGCTGATACAGATAATAATGATAAGTCTGATTCTGGATATTCTGTTGCTTTTGGTTGGGAACTACCTATTCCTGTTCTAGATATAAGAGCTGAGATAGAATATAATAAAATGGGAGATGCTAAAGATAATAATGATGTTGAATATGAAAGCATCATGGCAAACGCTTATATAGATATTCCATTCCCTACTCCACTTCTTAGCCCATATGTTGGTGCCGGTGTTGGTAAAATCACTGATGGTACAGTAAATGTTGGTGGACCAGTTGGAGACGTTGAACTTGAAGAAGATGGTATTGGATATCAATATATGGTTGGTTTGGATATTAATATTCCTGCAACACCTTTTTATACATCTTTAGAATATAGAAAAATTGTTAATCCATTTACTGTTGAAGGTGGAATTGGTGAAGATGATCTTGAACAAGACGTTGTTTCTTTAAAAGCTAGATACGTATTCTAATAAATATTATTTTATAATTAATTGAAGTGGGAAATTTCTCACTTCTTTTTTTTATAAAAAAACTCTCTTGAAAAAGAGAGTTTTAATTTTCTTTTTATAAAGCAGCTTTTTGACGAGAAGCTCTTTTTCTATCATTTGGATCTAGATGTCTTTTTCTAAATCTGATTTTAGTTGGTGTAACTTCTAGAAGCTCATCATCTTGTATGTAAGAAATAGATTCTTCAAGATTATATCTTCTTGGAGGAGTACATCTAACTGCGTCGTCTTTACCTGAAGCTCTTACATTTGTCAGTTGTTTTCCTTTTATAACGTTAACTTCTAAATCGTTTGCTTTTGCGTTTTCACCTACGATCATTCCAACATAAACTTCTTCTGTTGGTTCTATGAACATAACACCTCTGTCTTCTAAATTGAATAAAGCGTATGGTGCTGCTTTTCCGTTTGCCATAGATATTAGAACTCCATTTCTTTGTTGTTCTATGTCACCTTTATAAGGAGCGTATTCGTGGAAAAGTCTGTTCATTACTCCAGTACCTCTTGTGTCAGTTCTGAATTCAGAAAGATAACCAATAAGACCTCTTGATGGAGCGTAGAAAGTTATTCTTGTTTTACCACCACCTGATGGTTTCATTTCTGTCATTTCTGCTTTTCTTTTACTTAGCTTTTCAACGACTATACCTGTGAACTCATCTTCAACGTCTACAACTACTTCTTCGATTGGTTCTAAAGTTTGTCCGTTTTCAGCCTTTTTATATCTAACTTTTGGTCTTGAGATTGAAAGCTCAAACCCTTCTCTTCTCATAGTTTCAATAAGGACACCTAATTGTAGCTCACCCCTTCCAGAAACTTCTAAAGATTCATTTTCTTCTGATGGTTTTACTTCTAAGGCAACGTTACTTTCTGCTTCTTTCATTAGTCTAGCTGCTATAACACGAGATGTTAACTGCTTTCCTTCTCTACCTGCTAATGGAGAACTGTTTACTGAGAAATTCATTGTTAATGTTGGAGGATCTATTGGTTGAGCTTTTAATGCTTTTTCAACAGTTAGATCACAAAGTGTGTCTGCAACAGAAGCTTTTGAGAAGCCTGCTATAGATACGATGTCACCAGCAACAGCTTCTTGAAGCTCAGCTCTTTCAACACCTCTGAATGCCATAATTTTAGAAACTTTAGTTTGTTCTATTTTGCTTCCATCTTGAGATAGTGCGTGTATTGGTTGTCCTACTTTAACCTTACCACTTTCAATTTTACCTGTAAGTAGTCTTCCTACATATGGATCTGCTGAAATTGTTGTTGCAATCATTTTAAATTCGGCATTTTCATCAACTTTTGGAGCTGGAACATGATCTATAATTAAATCCATAAGAGGAGATAAATCTTTTCTTTCTTCATTTTCTAAATCTTGAACTGCCCATCCATCTCTACCAACTGCGAAAAGAGTTGGGAAATCTAGTTGTTCATCTGAAGCGCCCATTTTATCAAATAGATCAAAAATTTCGTCATGAATTTCATTTGGTCTTGCGTCTTGTCTATCTACTTTATTTATTAAAACTATTGGTTTAAGACCTAAGTTAAGAGCTTTATCTAGCACAAATTTTGTTTGAGCCATAGCTCCTTCAGCTGCGTCTACTAGTAAAACTACTCCATCAACCATTGAAAGGATTCTTTCTACTTCTCCACCGAAGTCAGCGTGACCTGGTGTGTCTACGATATTAAATCTATGACCTTTCCATTCTACAGATGTGGCTTTGGCTAAAATTGTGATACCTCTTTCTTTTTCAAGGTCATTAGAGTCCATTACTCTGTCTGATACTTCTTGGTGAGCTGCGAAAGTTCCACTTTGTTTTAAAATATTATCTACAAGTGTTGTTTTACCATGATCTACGTGAGCGATAATAGCTATATTACGGAATTGCATATTATTTTCCTTATTAATTTATTTAATTTAGAAATGAACTTACTTTATTGAAGTTGATAATACAAGTAAATAGTTGTTATTTTGGAATTAATATTAAAAAAGCTCATATTTCTATGAGCTGATTTAACTTTTAAAAGAGAGATCCCCGTGACAAGCACGAGGATGACAATTTCTTATATTTTATTCTTCTTCATATTGAACTGCTAGATCGCCTAGTTTCGAATATGCCATATTAGCAAATAATTTTATGGTTTTGGCTTCACCGTGTCTGTTCTTACCTATGATAACACTTGCACGGTTTTTAGTTCTTTCCATTCTAGATTTCCACTTTTGCATTTCCTCTTCAAAATTATCTGAATTTTCTGCAGTTGGCTCTTGTTGGGCAATATAATAGTTTTCTCTGTAAACGAACATAACTATGTCGGCGTCCTGCTCGATTGAACCAGATTCCCTAAGATCGGATAGAACCGGTCTTTTGTCTTCTCTTTGCTCAACTTGACGAGATAGCTGAGATAGAACTACCACTGGACAATCCATTTCTTTTGCAAGTATTTTTAAGTCTCTTGTCATTGCAGAAAGTTCTTGAACACGATTTTCTCTTTGTCTTCCTGATGGAGTTAAAAGTTGTAAATAGTCAATAACGATTCCTGAAAGAGAGCCGTGAAGTCTTTTTAGTCTACGACATCTAGTTCTTATTGCTGAAATTGTAATACCTGGAGTATCATCTATGAATAGAGGAATTTCTTCCAATGCTCTTGAAATTTCTGCTAAACGAGCAAATTCTTCTGTTGTGATAGATCCTTTTCTTAGTTTATGACCTTCAACTTCTGCATTCATTGATAATAGTCTGGCTGCTAACTGGTCAGCTGACATTTCCAGTGAGAAGAAACAACATGGTCCTGTCATTTTTTCTGGAGATCTTTTGTTATAAACTTCGTTAGCCATATTGAATGCTACGTTTAATGCTAGTACGGTTTTACCCATACCAGGTCTTCCTGCTACGATTAATAAATCGGATGGGTTAAGACCACCAAGAACTTTGTCCATATCTCTTAAACCTGAAGATATACCTGAGATTCCACCTTTGTTTTTAAGGGCATATTCTGTACTTTGAAGAGCTTCTCCTAAAGTTTGTTTGAATGTTTTTAAATCACCTTCTGCAGTTCCTGTTATAGCTACATCATAAAGGAATTGTTCTGCTTCTTCTATTTGTTTTGATGCTGGATTTTCAAGATTATCTGTTAAGGCATTTTCAACAATATTTTGACCAATGTTAATAAGCTCTCTTCTTAAGGCTCTATCATAAATTAATTGAGCATAGCCTGCTATATTAACACCTGACACATTTGATGTTGCAAGACGGATTAAATAGTCTTTACCTATATCATTACTTTCGCCAAGACTTGAAAAATAATCGTTTAAAGTGATAGGGTCTGCAACGTGACCTCTCTCTATCATTTTAACACATGCTTCATAAATTTTGCTGTGAACTTTGTCTGCGAAATGAATTGGCTGAAGAATCTCTGATACCTTTTCTAATTCTCTATTATTTATAAGGATTGCACCTAGAAGCGCTTGCTCCGCTTCAATAGACATAGGTGTTTTGTTTTTTATGTTGATGTCGTTTAATTCTAACATGATTGTTTCCTTATAATAATATTGATATAAATCTAGAATATTATTTGAGAAAAATCAATAAAATTTACTTGTGTTTTAAATTTTTGTTATTGAATATAAAAAATCCCCCCATTAGTCCGAAGACTAACGAGGGGTAAAATTTATAAAATGAAAAATGAAATTAAAGCTCATTAATTGGGGAGTTAATCTCCATAGGAGCTTCCTTGTTGATTGACTGTTCCATAGTTTCGTACGCTGGAACTGAAATCACATCACCAAAGTTTACACTGTCTGTTTGAGCAAGACACCTTTCAAAGATTGTGGCGAATATTGTTCTGCCATTATCTCCGAATACGTCTAATACCGCTTCTACAGATGTAGGATCATCATTCATAACCATTAGGTTGTTTTCAATAACCTGTGGGTAATTGATAGCTTTGACCATATCACTGATCTTAGCTTCAGATCCCTCGATAACTCTAGGACCAATGTACTTATGAAAATATGTTCTTCTGTCCTCGGTTTTGCCTGAGTAAACAAGCATAACTGGTTGAGACTTGAAACCTACAATTTCATATTCATACAAGTGTTCAGACACCTCAGTTTGGTAAGGGTTTCTCACCGGAGTTCTCGTGATTTTTATTTCGAAAAATCTCGGTGAGTTGTCGTAAATAACAACAATGTCCAATTGCTTTGCAGATGGGTTAGCTTCTATTGTATCGTTTAGAGCAACTCCTTCGGCAGCTTTTATCGATCTTTCAAGTTCACTTTCATTGAAAATGATATTAGGATCTTTTGAAGCTATAGTAAAGCTTGAAAAATCATCTTTAGAGTTAAGATAAAGAACCGAACCTGTTTGGATGGTTTCTTTATTCAACCCTAAAACAGATAGCTCGTCTTTGTAACGCTGGGTTACGTCAGCCGAGTCAAGGTTACAAACCCTCCCCTGTACGGTATCATTTTCAAGTATTACAGTTGTTGTAATGTAATCTCTATTGAACAGGTCAAGAGTTTCTTGACTACAATCCAAAGGTACATTATCAATTCCATTATACTTTGTAAAACTCTCGTCCTCAAGAGGACCTTCGTCGTTACAAGATGTAAAAATGAACATAAATGCGATTGCGCTAAGTAGTACGTAACTACTCTTTGTAATTAAAGTTTTCATATTTTTTTTATTTTTAGGTTTTTATTTACATTTTAATTATTGAGAGGACGAATCCTCTTATATATTAGTTCAAATTGTTTTCTATTGACAATATAGCACTATTTAAAAATATTTGTCAAGAAAAAAGTGATAATTTTTTAGAAACGGTTTTTACTTGCAGAAAAAGCTAGGTTTTTAGCAAAAACTATTTTATAATGTTTCTTGGATATGGAAAAATAAAAAAATAAAGGTGGAAAAGGATTTGAAAATGGATTTCTCTAAAAAAATAGACTATGATTTATTGGTGGAAAAGGCTCTTTTAGACGTTGTAAAGAATGTACTTACGCACCTTAGTAAATATGGATGCCCTAATGAAAATTGCATCTATATAACTTTCAAAACTAGACAAAAAGGTGTTAAATTACCTGATTATATATCTAAAGATGAAAAGTATAAAGATGAAATGACTATTATTTTAGAAAAACATTTCGAGAATCTTTCTGTTTCTGATAAAGAATTTGGTGTTACATTAAATTTTGGTGGAAATCCTTATTACATTACGGTTCCTTTTTCTGCAATCACTGCATTTGTAGATTCTATAGCTAACTTCTCTTATGCTTTTGATGTTCCAGATATCTATGGTGAAGATAGGTTTGATATAGTCGATTCATCTATAGATCCTAAGCCTCATATTGATTATGATGCAAATAGAAAAGAGGAAGAAAAGAAAAAAGATGGGAAAGATAAGGATAATATTATTTCGTTGGATGATTTCAGAGACTAATTAAGCTGCATCTTTTGAATATTAAATCGCAAAATTAGATAATAATTTTATTCGGTCATGTATTATTTATACACTCCCTCAAAAATTTTATCTGTTTTATAATTTACTAAGCCAAAATACTTGCTTAATACATATATAACAATTATAAAATGAATTTTACGATTAATTAATTTAATATAATCGAAATATAATTTTACTTAACTTTGAAAACAATTTCTGTATATTTTTATAAAAGTTTAAGAGAAAGGTTTTAAAATGAAAATAGCTACTTTTAATATAAACTCTGTTAGAGCTAGATTAGAAAATTTTGTAAATTGGTTGAGAGAGGTTCAGCCAGATGTTGTTCTTTTGCAAGAAATTAAATGTATGGACGAGGTTTTTCCTAGAAATGAAATTGAACTTTTAGGGTATAACATAGAAACTCATGGGCAAAAAAGTTATAATGGTGTTGCTATTATTTCTAAACACTCTATTGAAGATGTTGTTAGAGGGCTACCTACTTTCGAAGAAGATGAACAAGCTAGATATATAGAAGCTGTTATTGGTGGGAAAGTTAGAATTTGCAACATATATGCTCCTAATGGAAATCCTATAGACACACCTAAATTCCCTTATAAAATAAAGTGGCATCAAAAATTAAACGAACATGTTAAAGAAGTATTAAAATACGATGAACCTCTTATCGTTACTGGTGATTATAATGTGGCCATAACTGATAGAGAAGTTTATAATCCAAAGGCATATAAGGATGATGCTATTACTCAGCCTGAAAGTCGTGCGGAATTTAATAATTTAAAAGCTCTTGGTTTTACTGATGCCTATAGAACTTTTCATGATGATGTTGATGATGCATATTCTTACTGGGGTTATAGAGGTGGATGTTGGCCAAAAGGATATGGCATCTTACTTGATTACTTCTTATTGAATGATAAAGCGATGGATTTGTTGGTTGACTGTGATATAGATAAAGAACCTAGATCAAAGGAAAAACCATCAGATCACACTCCGGTAGTTCTAGAACTTAAAGATTAAAGAAAAAAGCAGAGGTTAATCCCCTGCTCTTTTTAATTTTTTAAAGCGAAATTAAATTATAAGTTTAATGCTGCTTTGTAAGTTTCGAAGATTGCTTCTTCTTCAGCCACTTCGTCTCTGTCTTTCTTCATTAAAGCTACGATTTTCTTCATCACTTTCACGTCAAAGCCTGTACCTTTAGCTTCTGCATAAACTTCTTTAATGTCGTTTTTAATTTCTAAAACTTCGCCTTCTAATCTTTCGATTCTATCTATAAAACTTCTTAATTGTTCTCCTGACACTGTTGACATCTTTTCCTCCGATAATTTTCTCAGCTTTTTCAAACTTTTTTTGTTGATTTTATTCTTTTTTTATTTATAGTACATACTGTATTTTATAAAAATATTATATAAAATCAACTATTAAAAATCGAATTGGAGAATAATATGTTTGAAACAAACAAAAATGCGTTTAGAAAAACGAAAATATTAAACTCTATCGGACCTGCTACTGAATCTGCAGAAATGATGGAAAAAATGATTAAAGCTGGATCTTCTGCATTTAGATTTAACTTTTCTCACGAAACAGTTACTCACTTAGATAGATTAAAAACTTTAAGAGAAGTTTCTAAAAAATTAGGTGTTTATGTTACTGCTGTAGCTGACATACAAGGTCCTAAACACAGAGTTGGTGTTTTCAAAGACGATAAAGCTAAATTAGAAATTGGCCAAAAATTCACAGTTGATTTAGATGAAACTCCTGGTGATAGCACTCGTGTTTGCTTGCCTCACCCTGAAGTTATTGAAGCTTTAGAAGTTGGTTCAAGAATTCTTGTTGATGATGGTAAAGTTCAATTAAAAGTTACTAAAAAAGGTGCTGACTTTGCTGAAACTGAAGTTCTATCTGGCGAATGGATTAAAAACAAAAAAGGATTTAATATTCCTGATGTTAGAATTAAATCATCTTGCTTGACTAAAAAAGATAGAGAAGATATCGAAATTATCAACAGTGCTGACTTTGATTACCTAGCATTCTCTTTCGTTCAAACTGCTGAAGACTGCAGAGAATGTAGAGAACTTGTTAGAGATGATATTAAAATAATTGCTAAAATGGAAAAACCTCAAGCGATGGAAAACCTAGTAGAAATCACTAAAGAAGTTGATGCTTTAATGGTAGCTAGAGGCGACTTAGCTGTTGAAGTTGGTGCTGAAAATGTTCCTCTTTGCCAAAAAGAAATGATCAGAGTTGGTAGAGACTTAGCTAAACCAGTTATCGTTGCAACTCACATGATGGAATCTATGATTGACAATCCATTCCCAACAAGAGCTGAAGTAACAGACGTTGCTAACGCAGTTTTTGAAGGTGCTGACTGTGTTATGACTTCTGCTGAAACTACTATCGGTGACTACCCTATCGAAACAGTTGAAATGATGGATAGCGTTATTAGAAAAGTAGAAGCTTCTGAAGATTACAAAAGAAATCTTAATGCTGTTATTCTTGAAGGCCTAGAACATAATACTGTTTCTGACGTTATGGCTCACTCTGCTAAACAAATTTCTAACGAACTTTCTGCTTCAGCAATCGTTACAGCTACTGTTTCTGGTACTACAGCAATTAGAATTGCTAAAAATAAACCAGAAGCTCCAATCTTAGCTGTTTCATTAGAACCTAGAACTCTTGGTAGATTAGGTATCTGTGCTGGTGTTAGAGGTGTTGTAACTAGTGAAGAAAATAATTCTGAATTAGGTATGGACAACTTCGCTAGAGAATTAGCTAAAAAAGAAGTTAATGCTGAAACTGGCGACCATATCGTAGTTTCTATGGGTAAGAAAACTCCTGAAGCTAAATCAGTTATGGAAGAAGGTAATACTAATATCGTAACAGTTGTACGTGTATAAGATATCTTCTTAATACAATTATTAAAATTCCCTGGAAATTTCTGGGGAGTTTTTTTTATTTATTTAATGTTATTTATGACTTTTCTTTTTTATTCTTTAGTAGTATAATTGCGGAGAGATTAAAATAATTTAAGAAAGGATTTTAATATGAAATTTCATACTATGGATGATTTATTATCAAAAGATTTAAAAGGTAAAAGAGTTTTTGTTAGAGCTGACTTGAACGTACCTTTAACTGAAGATGGAAAAGTTTCTGATAAAACTAGAATTGAAAAATTTGCGCCTACTGCGATTGCTTTATCTGAAGCTGGAGCTAAAGTTATTGTAACTTCTCACTTAGGTAGACCTGAAGGAAAAGAAGCTAAGTTCTCTTTAGAACAAATTGCCGAAGAAGTTGCTAATGAAGTTGAACAAGAAGTTATATTTGTTGATGACTGTATTGGCGAAGAAGTTGAACAAACTATTGCAGACATGAATGGTGGAGATATTTTACTTCTAGAAAACTTAAGATTTTACAAAGAAGAAAAGAAATGTGATGAAGAATTTTCTAAGAAGCTGGCTAACTTGGCTGACTTTTATGTAGATGATGCTTTTGCTACATCTCACAGAGCTCACGCCTCTACTTTTGGCATTACTAATCATGTACCTTCTTTTGCCGGGTTCTTAATGGAAAATGAGCTTAACGCTTTGGGTACTATACTACATAAACCAACTGAGATTGATGGCGGTAAAAGTGGGGCAATAGTTGGTGGAGCCAAAGTTTCTACAAAAATTACTGTATTAGAAAACTTGATGGATAAGATTGATGTATTATTTATTGGTGGTGCAATGGCTAATACTTTCTTACTAGCACAAGGTTATGACATGGGAAAATCTTTAGTTGAAGCTGACATGGTTGATGTTGCAAAAACAGTTCTTAAAAAAGCTGAAGAAAAAGGTTGTGAAATTATATTACCAGTTGATCTTGTTGTTGCTCCTGAGTTTAAATCATATGAAGAAAATGAAGTTGAAACTGTTGCTATAGATGCTGTTCCTGCAGATTGTATGGCTTTAGATTTTGGTTCAAAAACTTTGGAATTAATTAAAAATAAAATTACTGAACTAGAAAGTATTGTTTGGAATGGACCTTTTGGTGCGTTTGAAATGAAGCCTTTTGAAAAGACTACTTTTGAAGTTGCTGATTTTATCGCTAAACAAACTCAAGCTAGTGAATTAACTTCTGTTGGTGGAGGTGGAGATACTGTTTCTGCTCTTAAACAATCTGGAAATATAGAAAAAATGACTTATATTTCTACAGCTGGAGGTGCTTTCCTTGAATACATGGAAGGGAAAGAATTACCTGGAGTTAAAGCTTTAGAAAAGTAAATATAAATTAAACGGTGGCTTTTGCACGAATTTTTAGCAAAATTGTGACATTTAAATTCAGTCACGTATTACTTATACGCTTCTTAGAATTTAAAGTCTGATTTTACTAATCTTCGCACAAAATACTTGTTTAATAGTAAATATAAAGTCTCTGGAATTCTGGAGGCTTTTTTTTATCTAGTAAATACTTAATAACGAACATTATATAAAATTAAGGAGTTGGTAAAAACCAACTCCCTTTTATTTTCATTGAAATAGTTAAGCAATATTTCTATGATGGCGAACCCTTCTGGGTCCTCCATTAGAAGATTTTGAACCACTTCTCTTTCTAGAGGCATTCTCAAGTCTTTTTATTTCAGCAGAAATATTTTCTCGAAACTTTTTTAAAGAATTCAGTAGATCGGAAACTCTAACTCCGGCATTTTCATTTAATAGGTAGATGGATCTTGCTTTAACCGCATCAACCTGCTCTTTAAAATCAGGTGAAACATTGTTGAAATTTTCATCATTCCGCAACCAAGCTTCTAATGCTTTTGCTGGATTTGATGTTAATTCGAAAACAACATTTCCACCCTTCGCAGAAGATAAATTCTTTTCAACTTGCTTAACTCTTTCGATTTGCTTTTGTAGACTTTTTTGTAATTGCATAAAAAATCATTTATTAGGTTTAAAAAATTATGAGTTTATACTCTGGCATATTACAACCCAATATGTCAAGGGTTTTTAATATTTTATTCTTATCAATATTTCTATTGTGTTTTGTGAGCGCCTGTTATATCATTGATTACTATTAATTATTCAAACAAAAACTAAAAGAAAGGTTGTAGAAAAATGGCAATAGATAAATCATTTGATTTTAACAATTTAGAAAAGCAAATTTATGACAAATGGGAGAAATCTCACGTCGGTGCTTCTGATGTGAAATCAAAGAAAGATTCAGTCTGCTTAATCATGCCTCCTCCTAATGTCACAGGTAACTTACACTGTGGTCACGCAATGGAGCATTCTATAACTGATATTTATGCTAGATTCTGTAGAGCTCAAGGAAAAGATGTTTTATGGCAACCAGGGTTAGATCATGCTGGTATTGCTACTCAGTTAATGGTGGAAAGAAAAATATCTGCTGAGCAAGGTAAATCTCGCTACGATTTAGGTAGAGAAAAATTCCTTGAAGAAGTTTGGAAATGGAAAAATGAATCTGGTGGTGAAATTTTAAACCAAATTAGAAGACTTGGTGCTTGCCCTGATTGGGATAGATTAAAGTTTACTTTAGACGAAGATGTGTCTTCTGCTGTTAGAAAAGTTTTCATATCTTTATATAACGATGGATTGATATTTAAAGGTCAAAGACTTGTTAACTGGGATATTGCGTTACAGACTGCTGTATCTGATTTAGAAGTTGAAAATAAAGAAACTGTAGGAAAAATGTATTACTTCAATTACCCTATTGATGGTAAAGAAGGTGAATTTATTCAAATAGGTACTACAAGACCAGAAACTATGTTTGGTGATACTGCAATTGCTGTTCATCCTGAAAATGAAAAAATAGGACACCTTATTGGCAAATCTGTTAAACTTCCTATGATTGGAAGAGTTATTCCTATTATAGCTGATGAATATGCAGATCCTGAAAAAGGTACTGGTGCAGTGAAAATAACTCCTGCTCATGACTTTAATGACTTTGAAGTTGGTAAGAGAAATAGTCTTGCTATGATTTCTATTATGAATAAAGATGGTTCTTTAAATGATAAATGTCCTGAAGAATTCGTTGGTATGGATAGATTAGAAGCCAGACCATTAGTTATTAAAAAAATGGAAGCACTTGGTCTTTTCGTTAAAGCCGAAGATAACAACATGGCAATTCCTTACGGAGAAAGAAGTAAGGAAATTGTTGAGCCTATGTTGACTGAACAATGGTTTATAGATACTAAGAAAATGGCTGAGAGATCTATGGCTGCCGTTAAAGATGGTGAAACTGAAATACTTCCTAAATTTGTAGAAAATACTTTCTTTCACTTCTTGAATAATATTCAAGATTGGTGTATTTCTCGTCAACTTTGGTGGGGACATAGAATTCCTGCTTTCTATGGTGAAGATGGACATTGTTTTGTTGCTGAGAATGAAGAAGAAGCTTTGGAACAAGCTGTTAGACATTATGGTAAATCTGCAGATGAAATTGAATTAAAACAAGATAATGATGTTTTAGACACATGGTTCTCTTCGGCACTTTGGCCATTTACTACATTAGGTTGGAATGGTGTTGGTAGCACATCTGAAGAGTTAGAAAAATACTACCCTACTTCGCTATTGATTACAGGTAGAGACTTAGTATTCTTCTGGTATTCTAGAATGATGATGATGGGAACTCACTTCTTAAAAGACTTCAAAGGAGATGATAAAAAATCTGTTCCATTTGAAAAATGTTTTTTCCATGGATTAGTTAATGATGAACATGGTAAGAAGATGAGTAAATCTAAAGGTAATGGAGTTGATCCTATTGAGCTTATGGATAAGTATGGTGCTGATGCTTGTAGATTTTATTTTGCATCTGCTACTACACAAGGTAATGATATAAACTTGAGTGAAAAGCAAATTGAAGGTTATAGAAACTTTGTTACTAAGATTTGGAATGCATGTAAGTTTATTGAAATGCAATGTGCATCTTATGATGAAACTTTTGATCCATTTAAAGTTTCTGAAGAAAGAAATAAATGGGTACTTGAAAGATTAAAAACTTCAAGGGCAAACGTTTATAGAGCCTTAAAAGACTTAAGATTTAATGATGCTACATCTGCTGCTTATGATTTTGTATGGAAAGAATTCTGTGATTGGTTCATTGAAATGGGTAAAGTGAACCCTTCAGATGAGTCTAAGGCAACTCTTGCATTTGTTAGAGATGAAATATTAAAACTATTACATCCTTTCATGCCATTTGTTACCGAAGAACTTTGGGGACAAACTTCTGATAGAGATGGCTTGTTAGCTTCTGAAGTTTGGAAACTATATGGCTGGGATTTCTCTGATACTAATATTGATGATATCATTGAGCTTATTCAACAAATTCGTACTATAAAAGCTGACTTAGGTATTAGTGCTAGTGCATTTATAGATATAGAAATAAAAGAAAAACTTGAAAATAATACTTTGGCTATATTGGAAACTTTAGCTAGATGTAAAGCTTTAGAATTTGGCTCAAGTGAAAAAACTCTTTACATAGCTAACCCTACTTTCAATGTTAAAGGTGTATTAAATGACAACATAGATATAGATATTGAAAAGAAGAAAAAAGATTTAGCTAAACTTGAAGGTGGAATTAAGGCTGCAGAAGGTAGATTTAACAATGAAAACTTTGTTAAAAACGTACCAGAAAATGTTTTAATGGAGCAAAAGATATCTTATGAAAAGAATAAGATAAAAGCTGAAAAACTAAGAGTTTTGATTGAAACTTTAGGATAAAATAAAAGAGGTTTAAATAACCTCTTTTATTTTTTTATAGAATTATCTTATGATTTTATATTTCTTTTTTAGAGATATTATTTTATTATAAGATGTTTCTATTTGCTCTTCTGATATCTCACCTGAAAAAATCTTTTCCATAACAATATCTATTACTTTTGGAACGATGTTTTCATCGATTTCTAGGTTATTTCCTATGCAAAAAATATCTACTCCAGCATTAACCATTAAAGGAATTGCTTCTTCAATGGAATAATGCTTTGCAATGGCATTCATTTGAAGATCATCACTAATTATAATTCCATCATAAGCGAAGTCTTTCCTTAGTTTACTTAGGGATTTTTTAGATAAAGTTGCTGGATATTTCTCATCTAATTTTTTGTTAAAAACATGAGCTGTCATAACAATTTCTACTTTACCTGTATTAATTAATTCTTTATATGGAATTAATTCTTTTTCATTCCAAGTTTCACTGACATCAACAAAACCTAAGTGCGAATCTGAGCTTGAACTTCCATGCCCAGGAAAATGTTTTAAAGCAGTTAAGATGTCTAAATCTTTATGTGCTTTAATTACTTGTTCAGAATGTTCTGCAACCTTATAAGGATTTGAAGAGTAGCTTCTTTCCTTGCCTGCAATCACTGGATTTTCAGGATTTGTATTAACATCAACTACCGGTGCAAAGTTAAGGTTAAATCCTAAACTTTTAAGAGTTTCTGCTATAACTTTTGCATTTTCATATGTTAATTTTGCATCATCTTTTTCGCCTAACACTTTGGCAGATAATGTCTTAGGAAAACCATATTCTGGTTTAAGCCTATTTATTAACCCACCTTCTTGATCAACGCTGATAAAAAGAGGTGTTTTCGCATTATTTTGTAAATCAGATATTAGTGATTTAACCTGCTTGGGATTTTCTATATTTCTATCAAAGCTTTTGCTAGTAACGTCATAATCGAATAAAATAATTCCGCCTATTATATTATCTTTAAGTTGAGCTTTTAGATAATCAGGCACTTCTTTTCCCTTAAAGCCAACTAGGATCATTTGTCCTATTTTTTCTTTTAAAATTTGCCTTTTATTATAAATATTACCAAGAAAAATTATAATAAATGAAGTTAATATAAAAAATATTATTTTTAATCTCATTTTTTACCCTTTTTTAATTCTATATTAGAATACTGAATAAAAATCTCGACTTAATGCCGAGATTTTTTATTTATCCCAAAAATTCGAATTTTTTATTCATTCCATCTCTTTTCTTTTTGAAAGCTTTAAGATGTTTCCCTCTAAGACTTTCTGTCGATGGTAACTTGATTGTAAGTGGATTTACATATCTACCGTTCTTTTGGATACCATAGTGTAAGTGAGGACCTGTAGATCTACCAGTACTTCCAACATATCCGATAATTTGACCCTGTTTAACGTATGAACCAACTCTTAATCCTTTTTTGAATGAATTTAAGTGAGCATACGCTGTTGTATAAGTAGAGTTATGACGGATCTTAATTAGGTTTCCGTTTGGTCCCTTCCATCCTCTATAGATGATTGTACCTGATCCACCTGCTGGAATTGGAGTTCCTGTTGGAGCTGCAAAATCAACTCCATTATGATTCTTTCTGAAACCTAATACTGGGTGTCTTCTAGAACCATAAGTTGAAGATATTCTAGCCTTATTGATTGGTGTTTTCTTAAGAGCTTTTGTAGATCCCTTACCTTTTTCATCATAGAATTTATCTTGACCCTCTTTTTTAGCATAGTTGTATGTTTTAAATTCTTTACCTCTAATGCTTAGCTTACCATAAAGAAGTTTACCTACACCTAAATATTTACCTTCTTTAGAGAACTCTTCTTCATAAAGAAGTTCAAATGAATCTCCTGGTCTTATTTCACGTTCGAAATCGACATCGAATGAGAAAATATCATAGAAGCTATATATTATGTTATAAGGTATGTCTTGCTTTTCAGCTAAATACATTATACTTTGCTCTGGAGCAATCTTAGCTTCTTTTCTAACTAATTTTGTGTATTTATTATCTTTGATTTTTCTTACATCGAAACTAATTTCATCTTCATGTTTTTCAACTATAGCCTCAATTCTTTCTATAGGAGAAATTTCTATTGTGAACTTTTGTAGATTGGCTCTTAAATTATTCTCTGCAGTATAGCCTTCTTCAACATCAAATATAAGTTTAGTACCCTGTTTTGTTTTTGATGAAGGTCTTAAATCTCTTTTGATATCAAATGTACCTTTTAATGATTTTATTAGAGAATAAGTTTGAGAGTAAGGGATATTATATTCATTCATAATCCCGCCTAGAGTATCACCTTCTTCAACAACTTTGATAAGTTCTCTTTCTCTTTTTTCACCCGCTATAAGAGGTTCTTCGCCACCTTCTTTAATTTTATGTTGAAGCTTTGCCATTCTAGCTTCTTCTTCCCTCATAGAATCTGAAACTTTTTGTTGTTCTTTTATAAGATATGCTGATGTTGGTTTCTTATAAAAAATTTGGAAACTAGATATAACTATAGTTAAAACTAAAGTTGCAGCTGCAAAACCGTAAGAAAAGAATTGGAAGTGATCACTTTTCTTTAAAACCTTAATAGCTTCAGAAATAGAAATTGTTGGAAACTTTTTATCTACTTTGCTAACAATTCTCTTGTTTTTAGTTTTCTTTGTTCTTCTTACAGCCTTATTCATTTTCCGCTTCCTTCTCCAATTTTTCTTCTAAATCAAAATTCTGAATCTTTTTAATTACGGCACTTAAACCGTTTAATCTTTGTGATGATAAATGAGAGTCTAGAGCCAATTTCTCTAAAGTATCTTGAGCATTTATATCTGAAATTTCTTGTCTTGTCTTATTATTAAATAAAGATGATATTATATATAGTAAACCTCTTACTATTATAGCATCGCCGTCTAGCTTTATAGAATAAGTTCCATTATGATTTCTTTCCTTGACCAACCAAACATTAGCCATACACCCTTCTACGATATGGTTTTCATCTCTAATATCTGAGTAATCAGGAAGTTCTTTACCTAATTCTATAATATATTCGTACTTATCTTCCCAATCTAGAAACATAGACATGTCTTGTTCTATTTCTGGTATAGTTTTCAACATAAAATATATCCTTTATTTTTTCTTTTAATTATAACATATTTTCTTAGAAGTTCAAACTATAAATGGGATTTTTTATGAAATATTTTTTGAAAAACCCCTTATTTCAAGGGGCTTTCATTAAATTTATCCAAAAGAATCAAAAGCTTTATATAAAAGATTTTTTAATTCCTAGCTTATCATATTTTCTTAGATAATTAATTGCTTGTCTTGGAGTATTTACTATTACGAATTTATCGAAGTCATCTCTAGCGATAAAACCATCTCTCCAACCACTTCTTAATACTTTATAAAGAGGTCCCCAGAATTCTTTTCCAACTAGGATTAAACATTTACCTGTCATTTCGTCTACTTGTAAGGCAGTTAAAACATCTGTTATTTCATCTATAGTTCCAACTCCGCCAGGAAGTGCTATGAAGGCATCAGAAACTTCCATCATTTTTCTTTTTCTTAGAGAGAGATCTTTGTGAACATAGTTTTTAACTAATGGACTGTCTATTGGTTTTTCTAGGTGGGTAATAACTTCTGTTGTATGTCCTTCAGCTTTTCCACCGTGGTGAATAATTCCGTTTTCAACAGCTCCCATAAGACCTACTCCACCGGCGCCATATACTAGTGTTTTTTCTGCTTCTGCCAATCTTCTTCCCATTTCGTATGCTGTTTTTACGTGTTTAGGATTTTTCCCTTTGTGAGCCCCACAAAATACACAAACTTTTTTTATCATTTACTTTTTCTCCTCATTTATATTTTGATGACATTATAGCAAAAGTAAGGATTTTTATCAAATATTTTTATTTTTAACTTGAATTTTTTTTTAATATGAATATTATATTTTCATAAGTTATATGGTCGGTTGGCAGAGAGGCTATGCAGTGGACTGCAAATCCATGTACATCGGTTCAAATCCGGTACCGACCTCCAAATTTTGAAATTAGACTCCAGGGATAATGGTAAGGTTCTCCTGGGGTTTATTTTTTATTCACCGTATTTGAACAAGTTAAAATCTGCCGCTGACGAA
>JAOASE010000005.1 GCA_025210155.1 Alphaproteobacteria bacterium
TCCGGTACCGACCTCCAAATTTTGAAATTAGACTCCAGGGATAATGGTAAGGTTCTCCTGGGGTTTATTTTTTATTCACCGTATTTGAACAAGTTAAAATCTGCCGCTGACGAACTAAAGTTCTTGCTTGCAGTAACACGTAAACGAACTGTTGCGATTTCTGTAAACTTCGAAATCTTTCAGTTCTACTTTGTTTCCGGTACCGACCTCCAAATTTTGAAATTAGACTCCAGGGATAATGGTAAGGTTCTCCTGGGGTTTATTTTTTATTCACCGTATTTGAACAAGTTAAAATAAAAAAGATTGCTCTATTGAACAATCTTCTTTTATATTTTTAATTCAAAAGCTTAATTAAACTTTATCATTTTTATCTAAATCGTGTTGAATTTGTGATTCAATACTCATAGTTGCGTCTGGTTTTGCTTCTAATCTTCCTAGAGCAATTGGATCTCCAGATTTGATACAATAACCATAAGTTCCTGTTTCAATTCTTCCAAGGGCAGCATCTATCTTTTTAAGAAGCTTTCTGTATCTATCTGCTATTCTTATTTCTAACATTTTTGCAGCTTCATCGTTAGCAACATCAACTTCGTCTTTTACTTCTGTTGAGTCAGAACGACTTTCTTGCTTTAATTTTGCAAGAGTTTCTTCTGTTTCTTTTATTAGTGCATCTCTGTGTGCCACTAGTTTTCTTTTAAAATATTCTAGCTGCATTGGGTTCATAAACTCTTCTGTTTCAGAAGGTAGATATCCCTTTGGTAGTTCAATAGCTTTTGTCATACTAATTCCCCTGTTTTATTTTTTGACTTAATACAACTTAGATTAAATATTAGAATTTAGCAAGTCTAAAATTTCAGCTTTAGATTTTGCGCCAACTACAGTTTCTACTGGTTCACCATTTTTAAATAGAATCATTGTTGGAATACTTCTTATATTAAATTTAGATGCTATCTCTGGAGCTTCATCCACGTTAACTTTACAGATGTTAGCTTTATCACCAATTTCTGAAGAAATTTCTTCAACTATTGGCATTAGCATACGGCAAGGGCCACACCACTCCGCCCAAAAATCTACAAATGTTAATTTGTCTTGAGAAATTGTTTCTTCGAAATTACTTTTATCTAACGACTTCATATCAGTTCTCCTTTTGTAATAAATATTGTGTTGAAAGTTAATTTTATAAATTATATTATAGGGTCACGTTATTCAAATATCAAGGGTATTAAAAATGAAATTGAGTAAAAAAATATTTCCAATCTTTAATAATAAAAAGGATCTTGTGTATTTAGATTCCGCTTCTTCTGCGCAAAAACCTCAGGTTGTAATTGATTCTATTAAGAATTTTTATGAGAATGATTATTCCAATTCATCTAGGGGGGCTTGTCCTTTATCAGAAAATGTAACTAGTATTGTTGAAGGTGTTAGAGGTAAAGTTAAAAACTTTATTAATGCTGAAGATGCTGATGAAATATTATTTACAGGTGGCGCGACAGAATCTATTAATATATTAGCTGGTGCCCTAGCTGATTATTTTAATGATGGAGATGAGGTTATAATTACTGATACTGAACATCATTCTAATATATTGCCATGGCATTTATTGGCTGAGAAAAAAGATATTAAATTAAATGTTTTAGAAATGAATGATGATGGTAGTTTTGATTTTGAGAAATTAAACTCTCTTATAAATGAGAATACTAGGATGATTTCATTTTCTCCTATGTCGAATGTATTAGGTACTATTATTAATATAGAGAATGTAGTTTCTTTAATTAGAAATAAGGAGAGTGAATTAAATTCTAATATACTAATAAATTTAGACTTGTGTCAGTATATAGTTCACAGACCTGTCGATTTGAAAAAATGGAATGTAGACTTTGCATGTTTTTCTTCTCATAAGATTTATGGACCTACTGGAGTGGGAGTTTTATATTGCCATAAATCAAAGCATAATATTTTAAAGCCATACAAACTTGGTGGTGGGACTGTTTCTAGAGTTAATATAATTGATGGGGTTGTTAAATTAAATAAATTCCCTACTTGTTTTGAAGCTGGTACATTACCTATAGCTCAAATTGTTGGGCTTGGATCTGCTTTAGATTTTGTTTCTGAAATTGGATATGAAGAAATTATTAAGCATGATGAAAAACTTACTAAATATGCTCTTGAGAAGATGAAAGAAATAGATTTTGTTAATCTACTTGGTACTGATAGTGAAAAGACTAGGTCTTCTATAATATCTTTCAATATAGATGGAATTAATGCTTTTGATTTTGCCGTTCTTATGGGGCAAAGTGGAGTTTGTTTAAGAGTTGGTACTAGCTGTGCTGATCCATTGCACTATAAATTAAATATAACTCACTCTTTTAGAATATCTTTTGGTATTTATAATGAAGAGAAAGATATAGATATATTTGTTGAAAAAATGCATAAAGTAGTAAATATGTTAAAGTAAAAAGGAAATTAAATGACAAAAGGAATCGAAAATATACCACAAAACAATACTGGAATGAAAATTGAAATACCAGAAAATCTTAAGGATTTTTCTGTTGAATATGGTGAAGAACTTAAAGATAATGAAACACCTCTTCAAGACCTTAAGATGGTGGAAAATGCAATTAAGGTTGTGGAAGATCCAGATGTAGGTGTAGATGTATTTAATTTAGGACTTATATACGATCATAGGTTAGATAAAAAAGGCAATGTTATTGTTGATATGACTTTAACTAGCCCTACCTGCCCTTATGGTGAGCAATTGATTAATGCTGTGGCTATTTCTATATCTGACTTAGAAGGTGTTGGTAAAGTTACTGTAAATCTTATTTGGGAACCTCAGTGGACTATGGAAAGATTGAGTGATGAAGCTAGATTCGATTTAGATTTATTATAATAATATAATATATTTGATATAAATTTCCTCGATTAACTCGAGGATTTTTTATATTTAAAATCTTTGTTAAAGCGATTGTTAAAAAGATATTGACAAGTCAACTTCTCGTTAGTAATATTTTCTTGTGAAAAAAAGTTTAAATCTAATAATTTTTATATGTTTGAAGACGATCTTTATATCCAGGGTGAAGGTAATGATAGAGAAAGAATTAAAGATATCATAGCTGAAGTTTTTAATTTGGGAAATTATTCCGGTAGAAAAAATATCGATATAAGCGATAATAATGCCATTAATGAATTGAGAGAGAATTTAGAAAGCTCTTTCTTAGGAAGATTTGTTTGGGATGCTGTAAATCTTGAAGAAGTACAAAAAGCCGGAGAATTACTTAATATAATTTTCGAGTGCATTGAGGATATATCCCCAGTCTACGAGGAATATTAAAAACATAAAGGATTCGCAATAGCGAATCCTTTTTCATATCTACTCAGAATTTTTTATTAAACTGAGATTTTAACTTTATTTAATATAGCTACTACTTTTCCAAGAGGACCTTTTGATACAAAATCTTGAAGAAGTATATCTCCGCCTCTATCTTTTAATGCTTTTTGTAAATTTTCATAAGAATCAAGAAAATCTAAAACCATTTCTAAAAGAGCTTCATCTTTTTTAACATTTTTTCTAATAGTTTCCCAGAAGTTTGGATTTCCATCTTCTATCGCTAAGAAGATTCGGCAAGCTTTACTAATATATTTTTCGCTTCCCTTCTCCATTTCAGCTTTAATAGCCATAGAATTTACAAGTTCTGATTTTTTTAAAATTTGAAGAATTTTTTCTGCCATGTCGTCAAAAACATAGTCAAGAATCTTAAAAAAGTTTGAAGAAACTACTGATTGATTTGATTCATTTAAATTTCTAATTACATTTGCGAAATAAGTTTGGTTTCTTTCTGTAAGATTCTGAAACGATTCGATTCCTCCTTTAACTCTGAAAGCTAGATAAGCCACGTAACACAGAGCTAAAACTATTAACATTAATATTGCTGGAAAAACTATTGTTTCTATCAATCCTGAGAACTCAAAAATGCCCAAAGATGATAAACCTTGGAAGCCTTGAATAGAATCAATATATCTGACACTAAACATGCTCCAGAAAATTATTAAAAGTATTATTAAAGTCGTTGCAAAACCTAAAAAAAACATACTACAAAACCTTTCTCTTTTTTATATAAAAATACATTAAATTTAATTATTTTTTTACTTATTATTTCGTCTCTTTTTTTTGATTATAACATAGATTAATTTCGAAATCACTGTTTTATTTAGCTTTTTTTTGAGTCAAGAAAAAAAATTATCAAAAAAACGATTTTTTCCATATATAGTTGTTGACTGCAATTACCAAACACTATATATTGTATATAACAAGGAATGAAAGGGGAAGCAAAATGAATAATTCTTATAAAATCAATGATATAGATAGAGCTAAACTTAAAAAATGTAAAGTTGAACGATTCGTTAACAGAGATGGGGAAGCAATAGACTTTGATATTGAGAAAATATATGCTGCTATTTATGGGGCATCTAGAGTTAATGCTGATATGAGCGAAGAAGATGTTATTAACGTTACAAATAAAGTTATAGATGAATTAAATTCAATTTCTAATGCAACTAATGGCGCTAATATTTATGTAGAAAAAGTTCAAGATATCGTTGAAAAGAAAATTGCTGACGCCGGGTTCTTTGAAACTTCTAAAGCATATATATTATATAGAAAGAAAAGAGACGAACAAAGAAGTAATGAAAAAGCTAAAATCGATGTAGAAGATACTATTGAAGAATACCTTAAAAACTTAGATTGGAGAATTAATGAAAATGCTAATATTGGATATTCTATTGGTGGATTAATTCTTAAAAACTCTGAAAAATTAACCGCTAACTATTGGCTATCAACAATTTACCCTAAAGAAATTGCTGCTGCGCATAAAAATGCAGATTTTCATATTCATGACTTGGGTATGTTAACTGGATATTGTGCTGGGTGGTCTTTGAGACAATTACTTGCTGAAGGATTTAATGGTGTTCCTGGATATCTTGAATCTTCTGCGCCTAAACATTTAACATCAGCTGTAAGCCAAATGGTTAACTTCTTTGGTGTACTACAAAATGAATGGGCTGGTGCGCAAGCATTCTCATCTGTAGACACTTACTTAGCTCCTTTTGTTAGAGTTGATAAATTATCGTACAAACAAGTATATCAAAATATACAAGAACTTATTTTTAACTTATCTATACCATGCAGATGGGGAACTCAAACACCTTTCACAAACTTTACATTTGATATAGTTTGCCCTAAAGATGTTAAAGATAATAAGCCTATGATTGGTGGTGAAGAAATGGATTTCACTTATGGTGATCTTCAAGAAGAAATGGATATGGTTAATAAAGCATATATCGAAGTTATGACTAAAGGTGATATCAAAGGTAGACCATTTACATTCCCTATTCCAACTTACAACATAACTCATGATATGGATTGGGATAGCGATATTTCTAATATGATATTTGGTATGGCTGCTAAATATGGTACTCCATACTTCCAAAACTTCTTAAATTCTGATTTGAAACCGACTGATGTTAGATCTATGTGTTGTAGACTTCAAATGGATTTGAGAGAGCTTAAATCAAGAATGGGTGGGCTATTTGGTTCTGGTGAGCAAACTGGGTCAATTGGTGTGGTTACTGTTAATTGTGCTAGACTTGGATACCTTTATAAAGGAAATAAAGAAGCTCTATATTACAACTTAGATCATTTGTTAGAGCTTGCCAAAAACTCTCTTGAGATTAAGAGGAAAACTCTTACTAAATTCTTAGAAGGTGGTTTGTACCCATATACGAGAAGATATTTAGGAGGATCTTATAGAACTCACTTCTCTACTATTGGTGTTAATGGTATGAATGAAATGATTAGAAACTTTACTGATGATAAAATTGATATAACTTCTGAAGAAGGTGTGAAGTTTGCGGAAGAATTCTTAACTTACATTAGAGATAGAATGGTTCAATTCCAAGAAGAAACTGGAAATCTATATAACCTAGAAGCAACTCCTGCCGAAGGAACTACTTATAGATTTGCAAAAGAAGATGATAAGAGATTTGAAGATATCATTCAAGCTGGTTTTGAAGATGCTCCTTACTATACAAATTCATCTCAAATTCCAGTTGGACACACTGACGATCCTTTTGAAGCTTTGGAACTACAAGATAAATTACAAACTAAATATACTGGTGGTACTGTGTTACACTTATATATGAGTGAAGCCATATCTTCTTCAGAAGTTTGTAAAAACATTATTAGAAAGTCTTTAGAGACTTATAGATTACCTTATATATCTGTACAACCAACTTTCTCTGTTTGCCCTAAGCATGGATACCTTTCTGGACATCATGAATATTGTCCGAAATGTGACGAAGAATTGGCTAGAGAAGAAGCTAAAAATAATTAATAAGTAGGAAGGAGAATAGAAATGGCTTTAAAAGAAGTAACTGTAGATGGTGAAGTTAGAGAAAGAGATCGTGAATTTAAAAAATATACAAATCATCACTTTGAAGTTGGATCGTGGAAAACTACTGTTTCTGACACTGCTATTGCAGAAAGAATTACTCACCTACTGGACGATGATAATCTAGAAAAAACAGTTAGAGATGATGAAAGTTTAGATGATGTTACAATTCAAATGATTGAAGCTATTATTAATGAGGATGACATTAATAAAGCTAATGATAAATTAGATATGAAATTTGATCAATTTGAAAAAGAACATAGATTAATTCAAATGAATTCTATTGAGAGAAAATTATCTAAGCAAATTGTATAATAGGAAATTTTTAAACTAAACAATAACAATAAAAAAGGAGGAAAGAACAATGGATAATTCAAAAAGAACTAAATGCGAAGTTTGGACAAAAGTTATGGGCTTTATTAGACCATTCAATAATTTTAACATTGGTAAAAAATCTGAATTTAAAGAAAGAAAATATTTTAAAGAAAATGCTTGTGGATGCTCTCAAAACCTTAGCTAAAGTTTTAAAATAATATAATATTTTACATTGTTAAAATTGTCAAAACTTGTGGATTAATTGTAGGGTGGAAGATTTTTCACCCTATAATAAAAAAATGAGTCGAATCAACTTGCTTCAATGATTAATTAAAGAATTGATTCAAAGTTAAAAGTTTCAAAAATATATAGAAATCTTGTTTGAGATACAACATTTGTTAGAAAAAGGAAAGTAGAAATTATGATACAAAAATCTAAAGTTATTTTAAGTGGCTTTGAACCATTTACTACTATAGACTATCCAGGTAAAATTTCTTGTGTTGTATTTCTACAGGGGTGTAATTTAGACTGTGCTTATTGCTCGAATCCTGAAACAAATCTGATAGTATCTAAAGATGATTATGTTGAGCAATTTAAAAAAAATTGGGACAGTGTTTTAAGTAAAATTAATGATAGAAAAAACTTTCTTGATGCAGTAGTTTTTTCTGGCGGGGAAGCGTTAGTTCAAGTGGATGAATTACTTACTGCTATTGATGAAGTAAAAGATATTAATCCCGACTTTAAAATAGGACTTCATACTAATGGTGTTTTACCTGAAAATCTTAAAAAAATAATTGATAAAGTTGATTGGGTTGGACTTGATATTAAAACTTCTGAGAAAAAGTATCATGAATTGTCGTGTAATAAAAAATCGAATCATTTCAATGATATAAGATCCTCCCTTGAAGTTCTGATTCAAGCAAATAAAAAGTTTGAAGTTAGGACTACATGCTATCCTAAGTATGTAAATAAGTATGATGTTTTAGAGATTGCTAACATGTGTAATGATATGGGAGTTTCTCACTATGCTTTGCAAAAATATATAACTGTATCTGATAGTGATATGGAGCCTACAGATAGGGAAATTAATTCGTTCTTTATTGATGATGATTTTTTAGATAAATTAAAAGAATTCAACTTTGAATTAATATTAAGAAAATAAATTTTATTTGAAGTTAAAGTAATTAAACTTAATAATTTAATTATTGTAACAATCTAAAACTAAATTTTAAACCCATGTTATACTTGAAAAGATTCGGAAAGATTGCCCTACTTTCTTTTATTACCTTAATGGTTATGATTGGGGCTATGGAAGGATTTGTTTTTAGAGAAATATATCCGTCTATGCTTGATGGGGTGATGACAACCCTTATTACTTATAAGTCTTTGATGCTGATGTTGTTTCTTTGCTTCTTTGCAATTGGAAACATTTTTAATTACGTGATGCTAAATTATAATAAAGCCCCTAATTAGGAGCTTTATTTTTTAAACTATTATATGTTATTATTTCATATATTTTATAGAACCTTTAAAGTATTGCCATCCTGTTAAAACCGTTAAAACAGTAGAGATAGCTAAAAACACAAGGCCGAATTTGTATACAAGAGGCATAAAGTAATATAGGAACATAGAACTCATTTTACTTCCTGCACAAACCATTTGAGGAGATGTTGTTCCTAACATAAGACCCCCAACGGCAAACATTTGAAATGTTGTTTTCCATTTAGCTATATAAGACACTTCTATCTTATGACCTTTAACCGCAGTGAATTCTCTAACACCTGAAACCAAGATTTCTCTAAAAATAATTAGTCCTGATAATAAAATCTCTAAAGCTCCAAACTTTGTTTTTGCTAAAACTAAGAAAATACAAAGAACTGCTACTTTATCCGCTATTGGATCTAAAACTTTTCCTAAATCTGTTACCATATCATGTTTTCTTGCCCACCATCCATCGAAAAGATCTGTGATACAAGCTAAGTAATATAAACAAACAGATATAACGTTTGCCATTAATAAGTCCTTAGATAACATTGTAAACATTATTACTGGAATTAAAGCAAAACGGAAATAAACCATTATATTTGCCCAATTAATTCTTTTAGCTTTAGCTGTTTTTTTATTTAGATTTTTTTTATTCATTTTAAAACCCCTTATCCTTTATTGTTAATCTAGTGTAAACTGTCCATCTTTATAAATCAAGACTTCTCTGCCATCTTTTAATTTAGCAGTTACTTCTTTATCCTCTGCGTTTATTAAATCCCAGTGAATTGCTGAAACATTTAGTCCTTTGCTAATTTTTTGATCATCAGTTTTTATATCTTTTTGATTTCCTGTATAGCTATTTGCGAAGGAACTTCCTATTGCTATGTGGCAATTCCCATGAGGTCCTCCATAGTTTTCATCATATAGTATTTCTGCCATAAATTTATTAATTTTAGAAAAACGTTTATCTGTTAGTGAGAATTCTCCTATCATTGAAGCCCCCTCATCTATTTCCATTTGTTTTCTTAAAAAATCTTCTCCTTTTTCAGCAGACATTTTAATACATTTTCCATCTTTAAATTCCATAGAAACTTTTTCTATTTTATTTCCAAGCATGAATATAGGTCTATCTACATAGTATTTTCCATTGATATTTTTGCAATCAGGAGACGTAAATATTTCAAAAGATGGTATATTATGCCCAGATGTACTTAAATATTGTCTTTTTTCACCTAGTCCTACAGTAAGATCTACGTTTTGTGATTTTACATGAAATTCTTCTATATCTAGATCTTTTAACCAAGAACATACTTTTTGATTATAATCTATTAATTTATTCCATTCTTCCACAGGATTTTCTTTATCTAAGAAGCATACTTCCTTAACTTGTTCGAACATTTCATCCAGAGATAGCCCAGCTTGTTTTGCCATGCTTTCTGTTGGCCAAAGACATAATGTCCAAGAATAATCCCCATTTTGCTCTCTAGTTTTGATTATATCTTTAATAGGTTTTCTAGATTTCATAAATGTTGATATCTTTTGCGGATCTGCATCTTTTAATGACAGTAAATCTTCATTCGAAAGTAAAGCTATTAATCCACTCACATTTTTTCTTTTTTCTAATGCCCAATCTGGTAAATAATTCAACTGATTTTCATTGGCATTTTCATAAAAAGATTTTTTCATGTTTGGAGTTTGAGCTATATTTAATGATACGTTCCATCCTCTTTTAATACATTTTTCATAAATAGATTCTGCTAAATCAAATGCAGTTCTTTCAAACATTAGAGAGATTAAATCTCCCTCCTTAAAAGTCTTACCTGTTTCTTCCCCTGCTTTTTCTAATGCCCAAATCATAACATCTGCATATTTTTCTATTTCAACTTTTGTTAGCAACTTATTACCTTTCCTATAATTAAAATCCCCGAGGGTTGCTCGAGGATATTTATTTTTAGTGCTTATCGCAACGGATTTCACCTTTTTCTTTCATTGTGTTTCTTTTTAAGCCTTTGCTTTCTAGCAGTTCCATGGCTTGATCACACATAATTGGATTACCACAAATGAAAATATAAGTTTTATTTGGAATAAATGGTTCGTCTACGCCCCAAGCTTCTTTTAGCTTATCAGTCATTATTTCTTGAACGTATCCTGAAGTTCCTGTCCAACCTTCTGTTGCTCTAGATAGAACTGGGAAGAAGTTAAAGTCTTTACATTCTTTTTCAAATCCTTCTAATTCTTCTCTGTATCCGATTTCATGTTCGTGTCTAACACCCATGAATAATGCTACTTTTCTTTTTCCGTTGAACATAGTATCTTTCCAACCTCTAACTAGAGATCTAAGTGGTGCAAGACCTGTACCAGTTGCAAGAAGAACGATATTTGCATCTTCTTCAACATCTTCCATGTTCATGTGACCGATCGCTCTTTCACCTAGGTAAACTTCATCACCTACTTCTAGTTCGAATAATTTTGTTGTTAATGCACCTTTTTCAACATTAACTATATAAAAATGGATTTCGTTTTCATCTACTTGAGGAGCTGATGTGATTGAGTAAGCTCTGATTAACCAGTTACCTCTTTCTTTTTTAGGTAACTCATTATCTTCTACGAATGCACCTTTGTCATAATCGTATTTTTCGTTATCTTTTAATAAAACACCTAGTGTTGTGAATTGACCTGCTTTATAATTTAGTGGTTGGCCACTTTTTAATTTAACTTTAAAAGTTTTAATTTCGTCTGTTACTTTCTGAATCTCTACTATTTCAGCGTTATAAGAAAACATTTTATTCTCCTTTGTTAATTTTTGAATAGAGGTAATTATAATTTTTAAGATTTTAAAAAGCAACATTTTTAACAATTTTTGAATAGAAACTACTCTTGCTCTGAATTTATTATTATTTTTAGAAACATTATTTTACTTAATAAAAACAGTTATTTTAAAAGATTTTCTTGATTTTAAATATAATTATTACTATAATTCTTTATGTAAGAGGAAGGATAGTAAATTCTTGAATCAGGATACCCAAGGAGATTGTTGGGTTTATTTTTTCTTCTAATAAATTATGGTGGTTTTTATCTAAAATGCTTATGAAAAGCCACTAATAAAACAATTACTAAATATGAGGTAACTAAAATGGAAAAGATTTTTTTAACACCGGAAGGTTTTGCAAAGCTTGAAGCTGAGCACAACGACTTAATTCAAAATCAGAGACCTGCTATTATCAAAGCTATCTCTGAAGCTAGAGAATTAGGCGATTTATCTGAAAACGCAGAATATCACTCTGCTAAAGAACAACAAGGTTTTATCGAAGGTAGAATCGAAGAACTAGAAACTATTATTGGTAGAGCTGAAGTTATTGATCCTGCTAGAATGTCAGGTGATACTATTAAATTTGGAGCTACTGTTTCTTTAGTTGATGTTGATACTGAAGAAGATAAAATTTATAAAATTGTTGGTAGATTTGAAGCAGATCTTGCTCACGGTAAAATTGCTTTGGATTCCCCTATAGCTAAAGCTTTAATAGGAAAAAAAGCAGAAGATGAAGTTGATGTTATAACTCCTTCTGGCACAAAAACTTATGAAATTGAAAAGGTAGAGTATAAATAATATAACTCTAAGAGTTCAAAAAATACTTTAAAAACTCCTTAAAATGTACTATAATACGTTTAGAGGAGTTTTTTATTTTATGTTGAGAAAAGTAAGTAATTTTTATATTTTAAATAATGTGTCATCTTTTATTAAGGGGGCTTGTATATTTTTATTTATATTACTAATTAATGCTAGTTCAGCATTTGCTATTATAAATTCAGACATAAATAAGAAACCTTTGCCTAGATTTGCTTCTGTTAAGTTTGAAGAAGTAAATGTTAGATTCGGTCCTGGGAAAAACTACCCTATTAAATATCTTCTTAAAAGAAAAAATATGCCTGTTAAAATTGTTAAAGAATTTGATAACTGGTATCTTATAGAAATGGTTGATGCATCTGACGCTTGGATTCATAAATCTCAATTATCTGGTAATAGATATGGTTTTGTTAATATTGGTGGATATGCTAAATTATATGAATCTAGAGAAGATGAAACTATAGTTGCTAAAGTTGGTAATGGTAATGTTATCAAAATAGATAAATGCTCTATTGATTCTGCTTTTTGTGAAATATCTATCAAGGGTGTTTCTGGATATCTTAAAAAACAGGACTTTTTTGGCCTTTTAGATGGGGAAAAAGTTAATTAATACCTTATTTCTCAAATATCACTAAAAATAGTAATTTACTATTATTTCTAATTTATTGCAACAATCAGAAATATTTTTTGTAACCTTCTTAAAGCCTTGTTAGGCAATGGGTAAAAGAGAACTCCTGTATGTTGAGATATATTTTTACTTGATTCATTTGCTCTTAGATTTAATAATTTTAATAGCTAGTTGTAAAAATTAGCTGTAAAATTAAATAATTATGGAGGGTAATATGAAAAAAATTTCATTACTTACTATGGCTGTTGCCGGAATGGCTTTGAGCGTATCTGCTGCTCAAGCGAAAACTAATCTAGAAGATCCTACTTATATGCCTGAAAATGGTATGACGTACTCGAAAACTGCTTTAGGTTTTGGAGCTATGTATGATAAAGAAACTGATGCTGTATTGACGCAAGAATTCGGTATGGGTATATCTGATTCTATGGCTCTTAGAATTTATACAGGATATTCATGGGGCGATGATGATATCAATGATTACGGTATGTCTGATATTGGAATTGGTATGACTTGGAGAATGATGAAAGATGAAGCTTGGACATTAGACTTCAAAGGTGATTATGTAGCGGATACAAGTGATAAACTGTCTCTATCTGATGTAGCTGCCAGCTATGATGAAATGGATGACGATAGAATTAGCGCTGCCGTTGAGTTAGGACATAACTATATGGACTGGACTTGGGCAGTAGAAGCTGGTTATAACTGGTTCTTAGATAGCTCTATGGATGATGCTAATGAAGCTTTCTATGCTGCGGAAGCTCAATGGAGATTCTCTGAAAATATGTCTGCTAATGTTAGATATGATTATTCAGACAATAGTGATGCACCTGTTTTAGAAAAAGATAGATGGACTTTCCAACTAAACAATCATTTATCTAATGATATGGTTGCGGGCGTGTACTACTCTTACGATGATGGAGCTAATGACCTTAGTGGTGCTGAAGATCAAGTTGTTGGTCTTAAGTTTGCTGCTCAATGGTAATTAAAACCGATTGTTAGAGCTTTGCTCTATAACGCAAAACTACCTCTTACTGTTTTATTACGGTAGGGGGTTTTTATTTTCTTGAAGACAGTATCTTTATATCATATAATTTGAGAAAATTATACTAGGAGATATTATATGAATATTAATAAATTATGTATTTTATTACATGGATATGGATCTGATGATAAAGACTTGGAGTCTTTAATTCCTGTTTTTAAAGATAGATTAAGAGAAGATCTTGCAGATGGAATTGATTTTATCTCTGTAGCAGCTCCTAATCCGTGTGAACAAGGTGTTGGACTTCAATGGTTCTCATTAGGTAGTTTCTGGGAGACTGTGCCTTATGGAAAGCCTATGGAGATTTCTCAGACATCTATAGATGAAATGGAAGTTTCTAAAGAATATTTAGATAATATTATAAATAATGAACTTGAAAAAAGAAATTTAACTAAATCTGATTTGATTTTGGTTGGATTTTCACAAGGAGCTTCATTGGCTATAGATTATACCCTTACGTCTTCTGAAAATGACGCACCTTATAAATGTATTTCGTTTTCAGGTTTCGCCCTTCCCCCGTCTATAGAAAATAGAGTCAACATGCAAACACCCTTGTTAATGTGCCACGGGGAAATAGATGATGTTGTTCCTTTAGAGCTATTTGAAAAAGCATGTGAAATGTTAGATGATGCTGGAATTAAATTTGACTATATAACATCTCCAACAACTGGTCATTGGATATCCGAAGATGGAATGGATAGAGCCGTTAAATTTATTGAAGAATAAATTAAACTGCGTCTTTTAAATATTAAATCAAAATACTTGTTTAACACTTAAAACTTGGAATTAAAAAACCTCTCAATTGAGAGGCTTTTTTTTAAAACTTAATTTTATTAGAAGAATGTTCTTAATTTTATACCGATTTCTTCTAATTCTATGTCGGCAGATTCTGTTGCACTTTCTGTCACATTAGATTTATCCATATTTATAGAACAGTATTGTGGCCCGCCATCTTCTAACTGTATTACATTACCTGGACAAGGACCGAACTGTGCTTCATAGGCACCAACTTCAAATTCCCAAGATAAATCATATGATGAAGTTACTGATCCACCTGTTGAGATTTCTCCATACATAGATTTTCTATAGAAAACATCTAATAAAACATTGTCACCAGCATCAAATGATAAACCAACTTCATAATTCCAAGAGAAATTATTAGATGAATCTCCTTGGTATTTAACTGTACCATTTTCATAAACATCTGTACAATCTATAACAGATCCGTTTGCTGCGAAACATTCTGGATTTTGACCGTCTACAGTACTACTTACTGTAGTTACATATGTATCTTTTAAAGTGTAGTCATCTACTTTTACAAAACCTAAACCGAAACCGAAACCTGCATATGGCTTGATCATTCCATTTAAGAAATTACCTAGCATATTTTCTAATGAGTAGTATGTGTTAAACATAAATGCATCAACATTAACTCCACCACCACTCTCTTTTTGATATTCTTTAAGATATTCTACCTCATTCGAATCTGCGTCCAACTTAGTCCCAGTTCCACCTTTTGCAAAATCAGCATATTCTAAACCAGAATAAGAGTTATAAGATAGTTCTGACCTTGTATTCCCTGAAGTTTGTGTACCAATTGAAATTGAAAATCCAGTGCCTTTACCAAGGTTATTTCCATCTTTACTCCAATTACCTGGTATGAAAGCATCCTCTGTATCAGATACGAATCCATCACCTTTGTCTTTAGCATTCATATAACCTAAACCTAAGTAGAAACCTGATTTTGATGAATCTGTATATGGATTTTGAACTTCGCCATATCCTGGTATTGGATTACTCATTCTTTGAGTATTATTTATAACAAATATAGGTGCTGGTTTTTGCGGAGTATTTTGAACTCTTACAGGTTGTTGAGGGGCATAGTAAGAATTTGAAGAACCAGATCTATATTGCATATTTGTTGTAGTATACGGAGATCCATATTGAGTATTTGAATTGAAATATTGGGCATTAGAGGTATATCCAGCCTTAGGTTTATTACCTACAAAGCTTTGAGAACCTTTATATTTATTATAATTTGAATAATATTGCGCAGAAGAACTACCCCCTGAAATAAATGGGATAGATAATGCTAATATTGTTAAAATATTTTTGTTGTTAATTAACATAGATAACTTTGCCCTCTCCGTTCCTATTGTCTTATGATAACATAATTTAGACTTTAAGAAAAGGGAAAAAGGAAAATTATTTTGATTTGAAGATGATATATTTTAAAAGCCCCCTTTCGGAGGCTTTGATTTATTAATAAACATTTCTGTTTGAATTATCTTCATCTATCGTGTCATCGAACATATTCATAGCTTCCATGATTTCAGACATCATATAGTAATATGGACTAAATTCTGGAACTACACACTTAGATGCAATTGGATTTTCTTCACAACCTTCTGGTGCTTTACCATCAACAGCTGATTGAGTATTACAAGCTACTACACTGTCCTTCTTAACATATGCAGGACTAACTGTTTTAGTACCACCCAATGCATCACAGTAAAGAGTTGTAACTCCCATTAGCTCCACAGAAGACTCTGCTGAAGTATTTCCGTTTGCAACTGAGATAAAGTCATCCCAACCCTTTGGAGAGAACACCCCTGGATTACATTGAACTCCATTACCTAATTCAAGTTCATATGTTTTTGGAGCTGAAGTTGCTTCTACGATAGTTGAATAATAAACTCTACCATAACCTTCATATTTCTTTCTTTTTCTCTTCTTACAAGCATCTATAAGTTTGTAGCTACCGTTTAATTTAGTACCGCCACTAACTCTACAATATCCACCACTTGACTTAGCAGCAGCCGTTTGACTACTAGCATCAACTAAACTACCAGCATCTATGCCATCTTTTTGTAATTGTTCTTCAGAAACTGGTATTTTTTGTCCCATAAGGTTCACACCATCTTGAAGATATTTCATATTATCACTTACAGAGCAGGTATTATTTACTGGATAAGCATTTGTGAAGCCATTTAACTTTTCTTCATTCTTATCCCCCTTTCTATCTTTACTACACCAACCCTTTCCTGAATAAGCTTTAAATTCATCGTACCAATAAACCTTTTTCTTTTCAGGAACTGTGTATGTGTAAGTACATTCAAATTTTTCTCCAACGTTAATTCTACCGTCATCGAATTCATCTATCATTGTAGAAATTGGAACAATACATTCTTCATTAGAAACATAACCACCTGATTCTTTACAAGATTCATCTAATTGTTCAACATAAATCTCAGATAAAGATTCTGCTAGAGATTGTTTTGCTAAGTTCCAATACATATCTCCATTGAAGCTTTGTAAGTATTCTGATAAGAATGGTGATGCTCCTTTGTTAATTGTATCTACTACATTTTGAACGCATTTTTTATATGTTGGGTAACAACTTAGACCAACCATTGACAATTTACTAGCTTGGAAACCATCTGCAGAGATACAGTTAGCTCCGTTTTCTCCACAAATAGATTCCTTATATATACAGCTGTTTAAACCTTCACTACATTTTTCTAAAAGCTCTTGTTGGCTCATAGATAATTCATTGGCCATTTCAGCATCTGCTAGTAAGTCAGCCATTTCTTGTCTTTTAATATCGTTTTCAAGTTTACCAGCATTTGCCATGATATAATCTGACGCCTGGCTTCTCCAGCTAAGTCTTTCAGCTTGAAGAGCTTGTTCATATTTAGCACTTGATTTTCTTGGCGTATCAAACACTTGGAAAACTTCTACTCTTTTATTTTTATCAGTACCTAGAGTAATTTTATGTGTAATAATTGGAGTTGTGTATTTGTCATTTGTATAACATTTACCGCTCTTGCTATTCCAATAGTAACCAAAGCCTTCACAGTCACCAGCATTTGATATTTTCATAGAAGTATTACAACTTTTGAAATTTCCTTCTGTGTCTAAAATAGCTTCTGCTCCAAAAAGTTCGCAAACACTTTCATCTGACTTTTCCCAAACACAGTAACCATGCTTACTTGTATCCCAACTTCCGTTTCTTGCCGTACAAACTTCTTCTCCGTTAGAGCCCCCATCTTTAGAATAATATTCTTTTTCACCTTTTTCTCTGTCACCATTATAGCAATAGCTCCAGTCACCTAAAAAGGCGCTACAAGTATCAGAATCATTTACTAAAACTGATGATATTCCTGTTAGATAGAATTTTTTCAATCTACCTCTAATTTCTTTACAAGCGTTGTTGTGAGTTTTGTTATTATCATCAACGTACTCTCTAGATGCTAGTTGTTTAATTAAATCTACTAGTTCTCCATAATAAGATTCTGAAGCTAGTTTTTTAGACTTCATTCTAATTCTTTGATCTACCTTGTCATCGTCTCCATCCCTTGCTATGAAACAAATATCATCCATTTGAGCTAGAGAAACTGAAGCATTCAACATAGTTGCTGGAGGAGTTACACTAACTGCGAATGAGTAGTTAGAATTTCCAATCTTTGGCATATCATCTGTTTTGAAACCTAAAGCTGAAATAATAGTTCTACTTAAATCAACAACTTTTAATGAATTTGGGTCTCCTGCAGGAAGAGATAATCTTTTAGAAAGTTCTTGGTAGTATGCTGTAGATGATCTAGATCCTTTTTGAGTTAAATAAGATTCTTTATCATAATAACATCTTCTTAAGTCTTTTAGAGAAGTCGATGTAACACTATTATCTTTTGGCATACATTGAGACCAAACTCCACCATATTCTTTACAAGTAGCTTCTTCATTTGCCCAATTTTCAAATTCTTTAGGGTTATTTCTTGAATCTGGTTTTGCATAAGCTTTATTTGATGTTTTAGCTCCATCATAAGCTCCTGTATAACCAGTTCCGCTTACGTCGTAACATTTATAACCATCTGAATTCCATGTACCTCCGATATTTCTACAGTCTCTTGCCGTAGACATACCACCTTCCGAACAAAAATAGTTATAGTTTCGGAATAAAACAGATGCTCTAGAGTCTTCTGCGCAATTTTTTCCATCACATTCTGTTCCATCTTCAGAAACTGCTGTTGCGTCATAAACAAATCTTAAATCGTGATCTGCGGCTTGCATGGAGTTAACTTCCGCTGAATCTCTTAGAAATGGATTTTGAGAAATAACGTAAGGTATTAACATATCCATACAAGATGCATAATCTGTTATACACTCTGCTTCTGCTTGAGTTTGAGGATCACTTGCTTGAACCATTGCAGAAACTGTATTGAATGTTGATGCTGAATTAAAAAATGTAGCTGCTCTCACAGATGACGAAGAACTTCTAGACCCTGTTCTTGAAGATGAAGAAGCAGATGATCTACTACCAGATCTACTTGATATAGATCTTGATGATGATGTCATTGATCCTGATCTTTTACTACTTGATGATGCGCCGGCCCTTTTAGATGATGAAGTTCTCGATGATGAGCTTCCTGCTCTAACACTAGTTCTTGATGAACTAGATGCGCCTGCTCTTTTGCTTGATGACGAACCAGATATCCCACCTCTAGAATAACTTTCATTTGCAACGCCTGCAACAAAAAACACAGCTAACAATACTTGTGAAATCTTAGAAAATTTTCTTTTTCCGAACATTATAATCTCTCCTTGAAACTATTTACCTTTGGGCAATTATAGCACAAAAAGAGAGTCTAAACAAGGTTTTTATAGAAATTTATCTAATAATTTTAGAACTTCTTCTTTACTCTTTGCATTATTGATTTCATTTCTGAATTCTGCTGAATTTCTAACACCTTTAGAATACCAAGAAGCATGTTTTCTGAAGTTGAGAATTCCTTGTTGCTCACCATATTCCTCGACAATTAGAGAAAGATGCTTTTCTAGCATATCTCTTTTTTCGTTAGTGGATAATTCATTAGAAATCTTTTCTCCAGTGCTTAAGTAGTGAGCTATATTTCCTAGAAGATATGGCTTTCCATAAGATCCTCTAGCTATCATTATTCCATCAGCCCCACTAACTCTTAAAGCCTCTTCTGCAGTTTCTTCATCTATTATATCACCATTAACTATAACTGGTATTTTTACTGCTTGCTTAACTTTAGCAACCTCTTCCCAATTAGCTTTTCCTGAATATAGTTGTGAGCGAGTTCTTCCATGAACAGTTATCATAGAAGCCCCTTCTTCTTCACAAATTTTTGCTATTTCTACAGCATTGACATTATCCCAATCCCAACCAAGACGAATTTTAACAGTAAGTGGAATTGAAATAGCAGCTTTAACTGCACGAACAATGCTTCTAACTTTATCGGGATCTCTAAGTAGATCCGAACCACCCTTACTTTTAACAATTTTTTTAACTGGGCATCCCATATTTATGTCTATAATATCCGCCCCTCTTTTTTCATTTATTTTAGCAGATTCTGCTAACAATTCTGGATCTCCACCGAAAATTTGAATTACTAAAGGTCTTTCCCAACCCTCCACTTCTTCATACATTTTTAGCAATCTAGGATTTTTATGAACACCTTTATTTCCATCAAAATAAGTTTGAGAATTTGAAGAAACCATTTCTGTGAATGTTAATAGATCTGGAGAGTAATGTTTTACCATTCTTCTGAATGATTTATCACTTACACCTGCCATAGGAGCTAAAAACACAGGTGTCTTTATCTCTATATTGCCTACATTGATTTTTTCTATAAGTTTTTTCTTCATTATTTTCTCTTTTTTTGCTATAATGTTTTCGTTGTATGATATGATATGTTTTTTAAAAATTCAAGTAAAGAAGTTTGTTATAGAGGAAGAGATTTATGAATAAAAATGAAAATGCAAAATACTATCTGTTAGGATCTATAGTTTTATGGATTTCTATATTTTTTAGTTTTGCACATTTGTTCGTTGGAAAACATAGCCTTAAGAACCTTTATAAATCTGAAAAAGAAAGAGTTAGATTAGAAAAAATTGTTGAAGAAAAACAATCTAAAATAGCAAAGTTAAAACACAAAATTTCTTTGATAGATACTAAAGGTGAAATAGATATAGATTTGCTTGAAGAACTATCTCAAAAGAAATTATCTAAAATGCCAAAAGGCGCCTACGTTCTTATTATGGAATAAATTATTTTTCCGATTTTCTTAGCACTAAATAAACTCCAAGAATTAGCAAGGGAAAAGATAAAGTTTGCCCCATTGTTATATTGCCAAATAAAAATCCTATTTGAGCATCTGGCTCACGAAAATTTTCAATAATCATTCTTGAAAGAGAATAACCTATCATTCCGATTCCCGATAGGAAACCTGGGTTTATTTTAACTTTCTTTAACTCTTTTAATCTATATAAAGTTATCAAAATAACAAATAGAACTAAGCCCTCTAGGAAGGCTTCATACAATTGACTAGGATGCCTTGGAAGCATATCTTTAGATGGAAATATAATTCCCCAACTACCACCTTCAACAGGGCGCCCCCAAAGCTCTCCATTTATAAAGTTTGCTACTCTGCCGAAGAAAAGACCTACAGGAGCTGATACAACTACTAAATCAAGCATAGATAGTAATGGAACCTTTTCTTTTTTACAAAAATAAACTAAGCCAACTAATCCACCTATAACGGCTCCATGGAATGACATTCCGCCTTCCCATATTGCGAATATTTTTCCTGGGTAATGAAGAAAGTAATTTAAGTTATAGAATAGCACATAACCAAGCCTACCACCTAATATTATTGCAAGGATTCCTGTTGAAATTAGATTATCTAATTTTTCTTTATTCATATTTAGCTTAGGATGTTTTTCAGAGGCAAATTTAATAAAATAATATGTGAAAATGAAACCCAATATATATGCAACTGAATAGTACTTAAATTGTAGGCCAAATATATTTATTAAAACTGGAGATAAATTGTGTTCATATATCATATTAAAAATCGCCTTTCTTACGAATTTAAGGAATAATTACAATTATTAAATCTCAAATAAATAATTGCGAATATATTTTTATAACTTCTTATTAAATATATCAAAGGATGAAGTTTTTACAACTATATTTTTTATGGTGAAAAAATTATTTTTATTGCTTGACTTTTTTGCTTTTAGTCGTATTATTACAAGCAAGTTGTTCAGGATGAATGGGAACAATTAATGTTTGAAGCTTTGATTATTGAGAAGTGAAGACTAAATACATTATTAATATGGCGGAGTAGCTCAGGTGGTTAGAGCAGCGGAATCATAATCCGCGTGTCGGGGGTTCAAGTCCCTCCTCCGCTACCAATTTTATAAGAAAGTTCAATATTGTTTTGAACTTCTTTTTTTTTGAGAAACAGGAACCCCATGGGTTCAAGTCTGCCGCTGGCGAACTAAAGTTCTTGCTTGCAGGCCGGTCCTAAACGATTTCAATTCACTTTGTTCTTGAAATCTACTCTCATTCTGCCGCTGGCGAACTAGAGTTCTTGCTTGCAGTAACACGTAAACGAACTGTTGCGATTTCTGTAAACTTCGAAATCTTTCAGTTCTACTTTGTTTCCCTCCTCCGCTACCAATTTTATAAGAAGGTTCAATATTATTTTGAACTTCTTTTTTTTTGAAAAATATCAATTAATTTAAATTAAGATAATTTCTTCAAAAATGATCCTTTTTTGTTTTAAATTTAAAAGAATTTTTCTTTAAAATATATAAACATTTTGATATTATGAATTTAAATATAAGGAGATGATATGTCGTATAAAGATATTAAATTTGATAAAGGTACTAAATTCTTAGTCACAGGTGGTGCTGGATTTATTGGGTCAAACCTAACTGAGGCAATTTTAAATTTAGGATTTAAGGTAAGAGTTCTAGATAATTTTATAACTGGGAAAAGAGAAAATCTAGAAAGCTTTAAAAATAATGAAAACTTTGAATTGCTTGAAGGAGATATAAGAGATATTGAAACATGTCGTAAAGCTTGTGATGGCGTTGATTATATACTTCATCAGGCTGCTTTGGGATCAGTTCCAAGATCTATTGAGGATCCCGCTACATCTACTGAGGTAAATATAAATGGTGCGCTGAATATGCTTATAGCTGCCAAAGACAATGGCAATATCAAAAAATTCGTTTATGCTTCTTCTTCATCAGTTTATGGAGATGAACCTAAATTGCCTAAGAAGGAAGGTATTGAAGGAAAACTTCTATCACCTTATGCTATTACTAAACATGTAGATGAATTATTTGCAAAAAATTTCTTTGATTTATTTGGTCTTAAAACTGTTGGACTTAGATATTTTAATGTATTTGGGAAAAGACAAGATCCTCATTCAACATACGCAGCTGTAATTCCTATTTTCGTTAAAAAACTTATTAACAATGAAGCTCCAAAGATAAATGGTGATGGAGAACAGTCAAGAGATTTTACATATATTGAAAATGTTATAGAAGCTAATCTTAAAGCTTGTCTAGCTGGAGATGAAGCAAGTGGCGAAGCTTTTAACATAGCATACGGAGGAAGAGAAACTCTTAAAAATCTTTATAATCAATTAAAAGAATTATTGGGAAAAGATATTTATCCAATATATGGTCCTGATAGAGCTGGAGATATAAAACATTCTAATGCTGATATTTCAAAGGCAAGAGAGCTTTTGAAATACAGTCCTGATTATGATTTAAGCAAAGGATTGAAATTAACTATAGACTGGTATAAGAAAAATATTTAAAACTTATTTATTAATATTCAAAAGACCTCTTTATTCAAAAGGGGTCTTTTTTTAGGGATAAATTATTATTTATGTAGGTTGAAAATATTTAAAAAATATAGTATTATTATTTCGTAAATACTATTCAGGAGATGTCGATATGGATTGGGAAAGCGCTATACTTGATGCAAAAGAAAAAATAGTTGAAAAAAATACTTCTTTTAAGGAACGACTAGCTCAAATTGAGAAAGAGAATATTGAAGAAGAAAAAAGAAATAGAAAAAGAATTATAAAAGAGCGAAAAGAAAGAAAAGAAACTAAAAAAGAACTAAAAAAAGTAAAATTCTTAAAAAAGCAAGAACGAGTTAATAGGGTCAAAAACAAAGATATATATGATATAATTGATGAATTTTATTATTCAAAAGATGAATCTGACACTATAAAAGAAATGATGTTCTTATTAAATTCTGATAGATATGTAAAATTATTTAAAACATGTTTTGGAGACTATTTATTAGAAAGAATTTCCGAACTATTATCAAATACCCCTACTAGTTTTAGAAGAACAGGAAATTTTGAAAAGGATTTTTCAATTACTAAAGCTGATTTTCATATGTTAAATGATGAAATCTCCGAAGAAATTAAGGAAAAGGGAGCTCCTGATTATACATCATATAAATCTGATGAATATTGCCCTGGTTTCAGACAAGAAATCTCCTCTGCATATTACTATTTAGAAGATGGGGTTGTTAGAATATCTGATCACTGGGTTGGCGTTGGAAAAAATATTTGGAATTTAGATAAGGAATATATTAGAAAATTAAAAAAAGAAGATGCTATATCGAGTAACAATGAAAACTTATTTTTACGAGAACCTGTTTATGCATATGCAAAATATAAAGATTTTTCTATAAATACAGAGTATTTAAAATCTATTCTTGATAGATTTCATAATTTTCTGGAGGTTAATGAGGATATATATGGGAACGATATTAATAAATATTCTTGGGAGGAAATATGGAGCAATAAAGATGGGTTCAAGCCTCTTAAAGTTAATAATGAATATTTTGACAATGATCTTTTTTCTAAATCTACCTATATGTATGATGGACATAAAAACTATTTATTTGATAAACTGTTTATTGATAAGCAGGGAGAAATGATAGATGGATTTAATGATCTGGAGAACGCTAAAGCTAAGCTAGAGAAAAAAACTAAAAAAAGAGAGAGAAAAGATAGACGAATAACAGAAAAGCAAATAGAACAATGGTCTAGGAAGTTTAATTCTAATTCTTTTTAAATCTTTATTCAAATATACTCATGTCTAGCTCTATTTCGTAGTTGTCTTTGAAGAATTCTAAAACATCTTCCTTGGTGTCACATAAATAGTCATTTATGCATTTAAATACGTTAAAGTGTTTTGGATATACTTTTCTTAGCTTTCTTGGATATAGTTTATCTACTGAGTATTTTTCAAGTACATAACCGCTTAGGTAATGCCTTATTATATAATAAGTTGTTTCACTGATTGTAACTATTCTGTATTCTTTGTTTATTGGCATGGTACTTCTCCAATAATCAAATTTATTTTATTCGAAGATGCTCATATTTAGATCTATATTATAATTAGTTCTAAAGAAATCTAGCACATCTTCTTTATCTGCGCAAAAGGCGTCACCTATTACTTCGAATACTTTAAACTCTTTCGGGTAATCCCTGTTTTTATTTTCGGGGGAGATTATTTCTGACGAATATCTCTTTAGAATAAAGCCTTCTGGAAACTCTAACATAGTGTAATAGTTTCCTGCGTCTATATTTATTATCTTTACTTTTTCTCTTTCTCTGGTGTTCATATCACACCTCCCGAATTATTCTCTACAGCCTAATTAAATATACTCATATCTAATTCTATGTTGTAATTATCGCTGAAGAAATCTAACACCTCTTCTTTAGTTTTGCAAAGGTAGTCGCCAGTGTATTTGTAGACATTAAAATGTTTAGGAAGTCTAGATTTGAAACTGCTTGATGAAAAGTCATCTGAAGCATACTTTTGTAGAATATATCCGTCGGGATATCTTTCTATCATATAATAGCTATCACAATCAATTGTTACAATTCTATACTGTTTATCTAGCGACATCATTTTGCCCTCCTAAATAAATGCTATATTTTAATTGTAAACAAGTTGTTTTAATTTGCTAAAACAATATTTTTTTCAATTTATTTCAATATGCTATCTAGATATAGATTTTTCAATCCCCAAGCTTCTTTGAAATCATTGAGATTCTTTTCTGTTTTAGGAGTTTGTCCGCCCTTAGTTTTGATGGCTGTTATCATGATATTTTTACCAGTATGTTCTCCATCTATAAACTCTGTCATGCTTGTTTTGTAACCATGAGATTGAAGTAATAAGCTTCTGTAAGTGTCTGTTAGAAGAGCACAAGTTCTTTCTTTTACTAGACCGAAAGATAAGCTATCTTTTAAAGCTTTTTCTGAAGGATTAATCTTCTTGAAAAATTCTTGTTGGCAGCATGGAGCCGAGAATATCATTTTAGTTCCTGTTTGAATTGCTTTTGCTAAAATATCATCTGTGGCTGTATTGCAAGCATGAAGACTTAGAACTATATCAGGAGATTCTCCCTTTTGTTGGAATTCAGCTATTGTAGAATATTTAAATGATAAATTGTTGAACCCTACTTTCTTTGCAGTTTCATTCGAGAAATTGACCAACTCTTTATTAAAATCAACACCGATTACTTTTGCTTTTATTTTCTTTAAACTTGTAAGATAATGATAAAGGGCAAATGTTAAATATGCTTTTCCACATCCATAGTCTATCACTGTTAATTCTGAAAAATTTTGTTTTTTAATTTCATTATCTATTATTTCCAAAAACTTATTTAGTTGAGTAAATTTATCAGACATAGAATTTATTATTTTTCCATCTTTGTCTTGAATGCCTAATCTGTATAAAAATGGATAAAATTTATCCCTTGAGATAAAGTGATTCTTTTCTCTATCATGTGATAAATCTGCTGCTTGCTTTATCGTTGCTGATGACTTCTTTATTTTTATTTTTTTAGGAGTGCAAATTAAGTGAATATCACCTTCTGTTGTTTTCAATATAACGTTAGCGAAACCCTCTTGAATAAATAGCTCTATTTGAGATTGAGCCTCATCTAATTGAAGGTTTTTATGATATACTTTTCTCTCATCATACATGGCAAATTGAAGTCTATATTTTTCTTTTATAAGAACAGGCTTTATATCTATTTTTTTGTATGGAGAATTTGGTGTTCTACCAGTTACAGAACCTTTAATAAAAGATTCTTGGTTTGAAATTGAATTTAATATTTCGTTTTTAACTTCTTTTGATATTAACATTTTATACCTTTTCTTACTATATTGTCAGAATACTAAATATATTGAAAAATTGCAATCATAATAAAAAGCACCTTAGGTAGGTGCTTTATTTAGGCTAGACGGTCAGTAAGCCGGATTCTGTTTTATGGAATTATTACTCTTGGATTTATATTGCTACAAATCTCTTCGCTGGCTACCACTTTGATGGGGGCAGGAGCCCTGTTGTATCAAACAATTTGCCATTGCACCAGATAGAGTTTACCGCGTTTCACTCCTGACTAAACAGGCTCGTCTCTGTGGCACTAGTCCTCGCCTCACGGCGGATGGGCGTTACCCACTATCTTTCCTGCTGGTGTCCGGACTTTCCTCTACAGCTCCGAAGAGCTCACAGCAATTCCTCAACCATCTAACAATGTTAATTTAGTCAAGATTATTGAAATTACAAGTAAATTATGTTAAAATTTTTAAAAATGATGGAGGTCTTTCGTGAAATTTAATAGCAATTTCATTTTTATTTTAGCTTTTATATGCGCAAGTTTTAGCTCAAACGATTCTTATTCTAGAGTTGGTAGAATGGGAGGATGGGCTTCTGATGATAATAAATTAAAGGTTCGTGAGAATGATAATGAGACTTTTGATGAACATATATCTTGGGCGGAAGATGAGAAAATAGTTAAACCTGCTTATCAGCCACCAGCATATGACGAAGATGGCAGAACTGGAGATATGGATATAGATTATACCGGTTCAAACACCTATAAACTTCCACCCGTTTTGGAAAGTGTTAAAGATTTAGAAATTAAATAAAAAAGGTCCTAATTTGGACCTATTTTTATATATTTTAAGGGCAGCCAAATGGACTAGTACATGGCTTATTACCACTTTTTTCTTCATAAGCCCTACAAAATTCACCCTGATGATATTCTCCTGTCATACATAAATATTCTAAATCCATCTCATCTAATTCATCTATTTTAGGAAGAAGTGCATCGCAAAATTCATCCTGCCTATAATTTCCTCTACTACAAGGTCTTACTAGATCATGGGTTCTAACTTCAGCTTGCCTATCTAGCACTCTATCACAGGCATTATTACTATTGCTGATAGGATATGTACAGGCACTTGTTAATAAGTTAATTGGAGCATCCTCTGATTCAATCTCATCAAAATATTTTTTACAAATAGCTTCATCTTCTCCACTAGCTCGGCAAGCACTCATATTTAATGTTCCTGATGTACCTGGATGATTTATTGCAGCCATACAAAATTCCTTTTTGTGATATGGAGATGAATTGCAACCGTCATGTAAGTGAGATATACCGAGATCTTCTGTTAATAAATAAGCTGAGCATGCTACCTCACTTTTTTCCCATATACAATCTTGACGAGCATCCCATTCGTCGTGAGAGGACATATAATCTGCTATTTCGTCTGTCATTTTAGGTTTGGGATAAGGATTTTCATTTGAAGGCGTATCATCCCCTCCGGAAGATCCTTCATTAGTTGATGTTCCATCCTGATTTACATTAAGACCCGCATAATAAATAACGCCACTTTCCCCTGTGCAAGCTACTTTTGCCTCTGGAATTTTCTTTAAGAAAGAGTTATCTGAAGTAACATATTTACAATCTCCATCTGGCATAGGACCCATTCCGATCTCATATAAGTCTTTACTAGTCGCCTCTATTGTATAAGCACCTCCAAATGGAGTTACACTACTCTTAAATAATCCTGTATCAACAAACATGTTGTCGAAAGTTCTATCCGTACCTAAATAAGTACCTGTCTCGGTATACCCTGTATTTACATAACTTTTTCTTATTTTTTGTGCTATAGAAGAAATATCGCTTTTTATGACATTCATTTTAGAATTTTTATACGCCATTTTATATGCTGTTATTGCTAGCACTGTAATTACTGCCATGATGCCTAGAACCCCTAGCATCTCTATCA